>CAVEVJ010000272.1:0-3673 GCA_963619075.1 Acidaminococcaceae bacterium | reverse complement strand
TTGCCGACGTACCGCAGCACGCCCTGCTTGGAAATGCCGACCCTGTCGGCAACCGCCTGAATGGAAATTCCGTTGAAACCGCGTTCGCTGATCAGCTGCACCGCCGCGTCCAGTACTTCCTCACGACGCTCCTCGGGTGATTTGCGCACGCGCTTAGCAACCTCTTCTTCTACCATGGTTCCGAGTCTAGTGCCATTCCCTCGTCATTCCCGCCATTTCCACGCCGACCACTCGCCGAGGCAACAACAACAGTGCCACGGCGATGCTCCCATCGTCGTGGCACTGTCTCATCAATCGGAAGCGTTCAATGGCATCCGATCACACCGAAGTTCAGTCGACCGGCTTGGTCTCGTCCGCTTCATAGTCGAAGAAGTCGAAATCGGCCGTCTTCTCGTGCAGCGAGGCATCGGTGACTGCGATGCCGACCATCGTGCCGGTGAACTCGCCGAACTTGCAGTACTCGTCGGAGAAGGTGGTGGTGTCGAAATCCGGGCCGATCTTGGTCCAAGTTTCGCCGTCATATCCCCACTCGAACCAGGTGCGGCGGCCTTCGATGCGAAGACGCATGTAGATCGGCTTGTCTTCCACGGCCACACGGGTGTCGAGCATTTCCGTCTTCTCACCGTTCTCCAAACGAACGATGGAGATCGCGGAACCGCCGAGCGTCTGCGAATAGTACTTGCGCAGGAACACGTTGTTCATGTTGTCGTAGTAGATGGTCAAGCCTGCGGAATGCTGGTAGACCTCCGGCTGGAATTCCATCTTCGTGGTGACAGTGGCGTACACGCTGGTCAGCTTGCGCGTGATCAGGCTCGTACGGTTGAGCGACGCCAGCGATTCCTCACCACGGATGCGCAGCCAGCCCGGACGTTCCGTGACGTTGGCGAAGGTCGTCGGCATCTGACGCGGCGAGTAGTACCAGTTTCCGATCTCGTCGCCGTCGAAATCGTCATGCTGCGGGATTTCCGGCATCGGCACGTCCGGCAGATTCGGCTCTTCGACTTCGATCTTGGCCAGATTCGAGCCGTCCGCCATGCGCAGCCAGCCGTCGTCGGTCCACTTCATCTTCTGGATCGCGGTTTCACGGCCGAGGGTGCAGCGCAGTTCCGGCACGAACGGACGGCTGGTCAGATGCACCAGATAGGTTTCCCCGTTCGGCAGATCCACGTAGGATCCATGGCCGGACTTCTGCA
The DNA here is from genome assembly GCA_963619075.1 of Acidaminococcaceae bacterium. Taxonomy (GTDB): domain Bacteria; phylum Actinomycetota; class Actinomycetes; order Actinomycetales; family Bifidobacteriaceae; genus Bifidobacterium. Next base: position 2,480 of record CAVEVJ010000272.1, on the reverse strand, counting down.
GCACGGAATCCGGGTTGAAATAGCGCGGCTTGAGATGGTCGTCGTCGGCGCGCTCGTTGGAATCCTTCGGCTGCGAGGTGACGAGCGGTCCGTTCGGGTCCGGCTCGTACGGGCCCCACACGTTGCGGGAACGGCCCATGGTCACGGAATGGTTGTATCCGGTGCCGCCTTCGGCGCACATGATGTAGTACCAGCCGTCGCGCTTGGTCAGATGCGGGGCTTCGATGCAGCCGCGATCGGTGGCGCCGCGCCAGATGCGCTGCGGATAGCCGACAACGTGCTTGGTTTCCGGATCGTATTCCACGCAGCAGATCACGCCGGGCTTCTCGTAGCCTTCGCGGGTCTCCCATTCCAGGCTGACGATGTACTTCTTGCCGTCGTCGTCATGCAGGATGGACGCGTCGAATCCGGAGGAGGTCAGGTAGACCGGTTCGCTCCACGGACCTTCGATGCTCTTGGACTTGATGAGGTAGTTGTTCACGTCGAAATAGCGTGCGTTCATGGAGTTCATGACACCGTAGATCACGTAGAACATGTCTTCGGTCTCGTCGTAGGTGAGGCACGGCGCCCAGATGCCCTTGGCGGACGGCAGCTTGGTGAGGTTCGGCGTGGTGTCGTCGGTGAGCACGTGGGTCAGCAGCTCCCAGTGCTTCATGTCTTTGGAATGGTAGATCGGAATGCCCGGGAACCATTCGAATGTGGAGACGGCCACATAGTAGTCGTCGCCCTTGCGACAGATGGCCGGATCGGGATTGAAGCCCTTGAAAATCGGATTTTGCAGCATTGCTTTTCCTTTGTTGCGAGATGTGAAGGGATTACTTTTGGATCGGGAACCAGTCCTGGGCGATGCAACGTCCAAGATCCCATGCGTCCCAGCCGATCCAGCCCGGGGTGTTGACCGTGTCGGTGAGCAGCTTGTAGTTCCAGTAGTAGAAGCCATGGCCCTTGCTCCATGCATTGAGCTGGGATTCGGCCACACCCTGGTACAGATCTCGCTTCTCCTGAGCGGAAAGCGTCTCGGCCTGTGCGCCCTCCTCTCCGTTGAGCACGCTCTGGCCGCCATGTGTGTCCACGCCGCAGCCGACGGAGTTGAACAGGCACCATTCGCCCACGATCGTCGGGAAGTATTCGCTCATCTCCTCGATCATCGGCGCATAGGTGTTCTTCACGAAGTCGTCGTAGCCTTCGACGGTCTGCGGGCAGCCCATCATTTCGGCGGTCATCAGGTACTGGTGGGTATCGAGGATCACGTTCTCGAATTCCGGAGCCAGCTTGCCGTCCTCACCGCGCATGAAGTCCTTCCACTGCCAGATGTCGAAGCCGTCGTGGAACACCACGGCCTTGTCGGCCGGCAGAGCGCCCTTGTCGGCATCGCGCAGACGATGGTAGGCGGTGATGTAGAAGTCCTTCAGCCAATCGAACGCGATCGGGCCGGCGCCTTCGGCGAGTTCCGGATCGACCGCCTTGTAACGGGTGGTCACGTCCATCATGGACCACGACGTGGTGGTGTTCGGCTCGTTGATGATTTCGATGCCCATCAGCGATTCACGGTTTCCGTAGCGCTTGGCGAGACGTTCGAGCACGGTCAGCACGAATTCCACCTCGTCCGGCAGCTGTGCCCACTTGCACACGCCGGAGATTCCGCCGTTGTCGAAACCGTTCTGGCTCATCGGAGCGGTGTGCAGGTCGATAAGAATCGTCAGACCGTACTTGTCGGCCCAGTTGAAGGCCTTGTCAAGCTCGTCGATGCAGCCGATGAACGGCGCACGGTCACCGAAGATGAAGTACGGCACCGGAATACGCACGGAGTTGAGGCCCCACGACTTGATGGTGGCGAAGTCACGTTCGTTGATGTATTCGGAACGGTGGGTCTTGATGCGCGCCTCGTAGACGGCCGGGTCGAGCTGGGTCGGCAGATAGTATTCGTCGTCCGCGGTGGTACCGTCGAACAGCGCCGGATTCATCCACTTTTCCAGAACCAGCCAATTGCCGAGGTTCACGCCTTTGATGTAATTGGTATCCACGAGCACTCCTTTGTACGTTGTCATAGCGATAGCACCAAGTAAATTTTTATACTTAGTAACTACTTAGTTATATCGTAATACATTTCCGTTCCACGCGCAACTCCGACGATGTCGGCATCCCCTCCGACATCCGCCCTTATATTTGATATGTAGACTGCAGACATGCAGATCGATTGACGGAGGAACCGGAAATGCGATACACGATGAGGATCTTCGACACCCCACTGCTGGAGTTCGAGGCATCCTACGGCGAGGGGCTGCAGGCCGGCATGCTGACCGCCCGCATACTGTGGTTCGATGAGACGCAGAGGACGCGACTGCCCTTCCCCCTCGCCCCGAAGCCCGACGATGCCAAGCTCACTTCCTGGCTGGAACGCCGCACCATTCCAAAAAACCGTCGATTCGCGACCGAGATACTGACGCAGGCAGGGTTGTCCATCTCGGACACACTCGGCA
>CAVEVJ010000271.1:0-3120 GCA_963619075.1 Acidaminococcaceae bacterium | reverse complement strand
CACCCTTCGAGGATGCGACACGCGTGGCGGAACCCGCGATGGTACGGTCCTTTTTCAGGCACCACAGGCAACCGAAGTGACATACCACCCATGTGACTGCGAGCATCAGCGCACGAAGCGCCGCAGGTCCCCAAGAACCGGCGACCATGTCGAACGGCAATTGGAACGCCGCACCCAACGGCGTCCACGAGGACGCGTCCGCGAACATCGCAAACGGTTCGAGACTGAAATGCCCCACGTCCTGGCTATTTACCACCATGTTCGGCATCTGGCACAGCAACGTGAACAGCAGAATGGTGATGATGTATATCGTGCTTTTGTTTTTGCTGGAATTCGTCAAAGTACTCAACAGCGAAATCACAAGTTTCGACAGCGCCAGCATGGTGATAATCGCCATCGGAACCGCGACGATGCCCGCCACAATGCCGATGACGCCCGCGGACCGGTAGATCGGCACCAGACCAAACAAGACAAGCGCACCCCAAATCGTCGCCGAACCGGTCAGACCGGACAGGAACAGACCGCCGACCAAAGCATGGTCGTCAATGCCGTACAGTTCGAATTTCCGTGGGCTCATGGCCGAACCCTGCCCGAAATACATGATCTGCATAAGGATCACGATGACCGTGACGAAGGTTCCGCCCGATACCATCGCCGCACGCAGCATCCACCAGGTCGCGTCATCCACGCCGCCTACAAGAGAACCGAACACAAGACCCGTTACCACGGAACCGACGATCGCGCCGACACCAAGTATCGCGACAATGATGTAGCCGACAAGCATCATGGTCGATTTGCGTATGGTCGCCAGCATCAGCGCCCAATGCAATCTCATGATCGTACCGATGGCGTTCACCGCGCACCACCATCCAACCACGACAGACGCGCGGCCGCATGACGTCCGCCCACCAATTGCAGGAACCGTTCCTCGAGGTCCTCGCCGTCAGCCACCTGTTCCACGGTTCCAGCCGCGCAGACCTGACCGTTGTTGATGACCGCCACATGCGTGCACATCTTCTCGACAAGCGCCATGACATGCGACGAGATGATGACGGTTCCGCCGGTGGATGCGTATTCGACGAGGATGTCCTTGAGATTCGCGCTGGACACCGGATCGACCGATTCAAAAGGCTCATCGAGCACAAGAACACGCGGACTGTGAATCATGGCGCTGGCCAGGCAGATCTTCTTGGTCATGCCGGCCGAATAATCGGCGACCATCACGTTCGCGGCATCCGTCATGTCGAACGCATCCAACAGGTCGTTGGCACGCTTGACCGATTCGCCGCGTTTCATACCGCGCAGCATGCCCGCATAGATCAGCAGCTGAAGGCCCGTCAGCCTGTCGAAAATCTGGTCGGACTGCGGCATCACGCCGATGGAACGCTTCGCCGCGTTCAGATCGCGCCATACGTCACGGCCAAGAATCATGGCCGCACCGCCATCCGGTACGAGCAGACCCGTCACCATGTTGAGCGTGGTCGTCTTGCCGGCGCCGTTCGGTCCGACCAGACCGTAGAAAGAACCCACCGGAATGTCGAGCGACAATCCGTTGACCGCCACCTTCTGTCCGAAACGCTTGAACAGCCCTCGAATCGAAACCGCGGCTTCGCAATCAAGAGGAACGGACGAAACAAATCCAACAGAAGGTGAGATATCGTCTAAACTCATAGCACCATCCTACCTCTCGGCAAAATGGACCGTTAGCCCTTATGCTCGATCGGCTTCCATTCCGACTTGGCGAACACGGCCTGGAATGAAATCGGCACATAACTGAACATATAGATCGGGAAGCTCAACACGTAGGCGAACAGTTCCTTGTTCGTGGCACCGACCTGGTCACGTTCCACGATAATCGTCAAAGCGGCGAGCGCCATCATGCCGATGACCGACAACACTATTCCGGAAGACCATCCGGTAAGCGAGCTCAGCTGGCTTTGCCAAGTAACGAATCCGCACAGCGCGAAGAGCATGCCCAGAAGCACGCGCGCTATGCCGATCACGGTAAACGGACACAGCAACAACGTGAAATCCACGGCGGAGAAGTCGCGTTCGCGAATCGCACGTTTGATCAAGGATGGACCGTAGTAGCGGAACACCTGCAGGAAGCCTTTGCTCCAACGCAATCGTTGACGCCAGCTCTGCTGGAACGTCACAGGCTGCTCGTCATACAGGATGGCGGTGCCGCAGTAGCCGATTCGGTCGCCGTGGAGCACGGAATCCATGGTGAATTCCAGGTCTTCGGTGAGCAGATGGAATTTCCAGCCGTTGTTACGGCGCATGATTTCCTGCGAAAACATGAATCCAGTTCCGCCGACGTGGCAGCTATTGCCGAGCCACATGCGGGATGCGGACAGGAATCGCGATTCTCGGATGAACCATAGCGCGGAGCCGGAGGAGACCCAGTTGTCGGACAGGTTCACGGAATTGCGGTAGCTGGTGAGGATTTTGAAGCCGGCATGGAACGCTTTGTTCATCTCCTCGATGTAGTGCTTGTCGAGTTTGTTGTCGGCGTCGAACACGAAGAACGCGTCGTAGGGTTCGGAGGCTCCGGATTCGTTCATCTGGTCGAGCAGGTAGGTCAACGCGTAGCCTTTGCCTACGAGTTCCTTGTTGAAGCGTTCGATCACGTGGCATCCCATATCCCGGGCCACTTGCGCGGTGTTGTCGGTGCAGTTGTCGGCCACGAGCCAGATGTCGACGAGCTCATACGGATAGGTCTGCGTTTGGATGCAGGTGATGAGATTGCCGATCACGTTCGCTTCGTTTCGCGCGGAGATCAGCACCGCGTAACGCTTGTCCATCGGAGCGACGGGGAATTTGATCGGTTTGGCGAACAACGATATGAGAATGCATACCGCCTGATAGACCATACCGGCCCCGCCTACGATGACCAGCAGGACGTCAAGTACGCTCAGCAGTACCATCAGCGCCACCCGCTCCTTGGATTGTCGTGTGTTTGCGATTCGTTTGTCTGCCCGGACTGCGGTTCGTCAGTCTCGCCAGTTCCGCCGGCCTCGTCGGCTTCCCGCGTGCCTTTCAGCGGTTTCCCGTCCGTCTTGTCGAGCAGATGTTTCGGAATGGCGACCGTCTGCGATTCGTCGGTTTGCCCGATATTGT
>CAVEVJ010000270.1:0-5279 GCA_963619075.1 Acidaminococcaceae bacterium | reverse complement strand
CTATATTTCCGATTTTACCCGGGGGGGGGGGCTTCCGAGCTCCATATTCATGACGACGGTGGATTGCTACCGCGTTGCATCACTCTGTTGACCTGCTGGGGTATGCACAATGATTGACGGCAAATTTACGGCGAAGGAGCGCGCCTATTTGGCCAGTCTGCCGGCGGTGAAAAGCGTCAGCGCATCGCATATTCGCTATACGGATCGTTTCCGGGTTGAATGCATGTGCCGCTACGACGCGGGGGAATCGCCATCCTCCATCTTCCGTGAGGCCGGGCTTGACCCGAAACTCATCGGCTATAAGCGTGTGGAACGCTGCATAGCCCGTTGGAAGGAACGACAGAAGAAGGACGAGAAGAACGGCAAAAAGCCAGCTTTGTATTCCGTGGCGGATGAGGGATCGCGGATTCTTGCGCATCGTGATTTTTTGAAGCCGGAATTGGAACCGGGTGGCGGTGACGAGAGCATATCGAAAATCGCGCAAGCGCAACTGGCCATCAACGAACGCGATCTGTTGATCGCCCGGCAGGCGTTGCGTATCAGTGAACTGGAACGAGTGCTCGACAAATTCGTGAAATGAAGCACATGCGTAAAACGAAGCACGGAACACATATCGGAACATCGTGGAAAACCTTACGGGAGGTCACGCAGGAAGCGTCGCAGGAGGCGTGGAGAGCGCCAAGCTTTGCTGAATCCATCGATGTTTCGGAATACATGCGGGAGCGTCGTCGGAATCGCAGAAGCATGCGTGTGATGATGCGATCGGTGCGTTGCTGATTGTCGCGGCCATTTGCGTGGGAGGCTTTCCCGTCGCGTTGCAATATCGTTCGGCCCAAGAGTTGAACGCCGCTTCGCAGCAGTCGGCGCAACGTATTGAGAGCTGGCCGTATCCGCAGGCAGATGAGGCGTTCGCAGCCGCCCAGCAGTACAACGAGAAGCTTGCGCAGTCGGGCCAGTCGGTGCTCGGCGAGGCGCAGGATCCGTTTGTAGCCTTACAAAACAGTGACTCGAATGGCAATTCGAATGGTGATTCCGACGATTCCAGCATGTCCGCCAATGATGAGGAATATCAGTCGCTGCTTGATTCCGGCGACGGCGTGATGGGTACCATCCGCATTCCGAAGATTTCCGTGAATCTGCCGATTTATCACGGTACGTCCGAAAGCGTGCTCGCGTCGGGTGCGGGCCACCTGTATGGTACGAGTCTGCCGGTTGGAGGAACGAGCACGCATGCGGTCATAACGGGGCATCGTGGCATGGTGAGCGCGGCTATGTTCACGCGCATCGATGAGCTGCGCGTCGGCGACTACTTCTATATCGATGTGATGGGCCGCACGCTCGGATATATGGTGGACCGTATATCCGTCATTGAGCCGAACGATACTTCGAAACTCAAAATCGTGGACGGCGAGGATCGGGTGACGCTGATGACATGCACGCCGTACGGCGTGAATACCCACCGTCTGCTGGTTTCCGCGGTGCGTTCATCCATTCCGGATGTGATTCCCGCACAGGATGATGCGGCGAAGGACGCGCGTTCCATAGTGATTGCGGCCGCCGTGATTACATTGCTGCTCGGATTGGTTCTGCTGTGGTTGCGCAGAAAGCCGTGGCATATTCGCCGTCATGCGGCTCAGTGGCCGAAAAAGGGATGAATTTCGGTTCGAAAAATCGGGTGCAGCAAACAGCCTTCGCGTATTGCAATTGGTAGGTTTTGCCGCAAATCCCCCCCGACTCTACCACCATTAGGGTGTATGTACGCGCGGGTGAATTCCTCTACGTTTCAGGGTTGGAGCGGTGTCGAACGACTGCAAATCTTCGATGCCGTATGAAGACAACCTGGCGCTGCAAGGCGCTGTGTAAGGGGACAATATGAAACGTGCATGCGACGAATGGCAGACAGTGCGCAGAGGGGGACTTGCCAAGCGGGTCATCGCGGCGTTTGCTGCTGTGGCCATGGTGGGTGGCCTTGGATACGCCACCGCCAGCACTGCTGTTGCGCAGGATGATGTGACGCAGCAGACGGAACAGACTGTGGAGAATACGGTCGAATCGCAGGATGAGGGCACTTCCGATTCCGAAGCGGCCGACGGTGAGACCTCTGCGGACGAGACCACTGTAGATGGTTCCGCTGAAGATGTGAATAAGACGGATGCCGACGCTGAAGCTGATGCCGACGCGCAGGACGGCGCTGATGAAGCGGCGGCGCAAGCGGCCAGCGATCCGGCTCCGGTCTCGGACGGTGAATCGGGCGATTCATCGAACGACGGTTCGCTGCTGCTGGATGAGACGTTCAAGAACAGCACGTTTGGTGAGTCGGGAAGCTGGACGGCAGCTGGCAGCGCCTGTCTGACGGCTGCGACCAGTGGTTCGTTGAGCTGCAAGAACACGAAGGACAGCAGCAATATCCAGGGAGAGAGCGGCAAGGGCTATCTGCAGCTGACGGACAACAGCAAGTCCCAGAGCGCCGCAGTGCTGTACAACCAGCCGGTCATCAGCAAGAATGGCCTGCATGTCACGTTCGACTATTACATGTATCAGACGTCCGGCGCAGGCGATCTCGACACACCTGCGGACGGTATCAGCTTCTTTCTGACGGAAGGCGCCGCCACGCTGAGCCAGGCAGGCACTTCAGGTGCGGCACTCGGCTATGCGACCAGCGACGATGATGGCATCGGTACTAAAAACGACCGAGGACAAGGCGTCGCCCAGGGTGTGCTCGGCATCGGTTTTGATCGTTTCGGCAACTTCAGCCAGCAGAACGCTACCGGAACGAAGTCCGATAGTGGTTATGCGCGTGTTACCGGTGGTGAGGACTGCGGTCAGTGGAGCAACCCGCAAGGAGCGAATTCCGTTACCGTGCGAGGCAAGGGTTCTACCGACAGTGACGGTAAGTGGAACAACGGTTATTGCATTGTGGCTTCTGAAAACGTTTCCGAGAAGGTTGCTGACGGACTCGACAGTGGCAAGGCAACCAAGAGCGAAGACGACAACAACGGCAAGTCCGTCGACATCACCATCGCTCCTGCCGAGGATGGTGCCACGACGCAGCATCTGACGGTGAAGATCGAAGGTACGGCCGTCCTTGAAACGGATATCGACCGTCTTCCGGATTCGGTGAAGTTCGGTTTCAGTGCATCCACCGGTACCGACCATCAGGTGCAGCTGGTCCGTGGCCTGAAGGTCCACTCGGTAGGTAAGCTGAGCCAGCTTGAACTGGTGAAGTCCGTTAATAAAGACAAATATCCGGATGCGGATTCCCACACGTTCAATGTGGGCGATAAGGTTCTGTACACGTTCGTGGTACGTAACAGCGGCACCACCACATTGAGCAATGTTGCGGTGAATGACCCCAACATCACGAATGTTACCTGCGTGGCCACCGAGCTTGCCTCAAACCAGCAGACCACGTGCTCCGGAACGTTGACCCTTACCGAAGACAGGGTGGACAGCGAAGGCCACTTCACGAACACCGCCACGGCTACGGGTGTGGACACCGACGGCAACATTGTGACTTCCCCCGAAGCCAGCGTGACGATCAAGGTAATCAAGCCGCTCGGCGCACCTGAAAAGCACAAGAGAATCAAGAAGAACGACGACAACACCTACACGGTGAGCATCGACGTGACCGGCGCCCAGACCGGCGGCACCATCGTGACCAGCGAACCGGTCGACTTCACGCTGGTGCTCGATACCTCCAAATCCATGGAAGAAAGCATCGGTAGCGTGACGAAGCTCCAAGCGCTGAAGGATGCGGTGGATAACTTCCTCGATAGTGCGGCGGAGATCAACAACCAGTCAAGTTCGCTGCTGAAGGTGGCATTGATTTCGTTTAATGGCAGCGCATCCGTGAAATCGAATTTTACAGATGATTTCACGTCGATGAAGAATACGGTGAACGGACTGAGCACTTCGCAGGGCACCCGTTCGGATTATGGTCTGCAAGCGGTTAGCAGGGTTACTGGAAGTCGTGATAACGCCAAGCAGGTGGTTATCTTCTTCACGGATGGCGAGCCGCAGGCATCCTCCGGTACGGCGTTCAAGGACTCGGTCGCGGCGAGTGCAGTATCGGCGGCGAAGGGACTCAAGGATTCCGGAAAAACGATATACAGCATCGGTGTTGTCAGCGGCGCTGATCCTTCGGACACCACGGAGAATATCAACAAGTTCCTGCACGCGGTTTCCAGCAACTATCCGAATGCCACGGCTGAATACAAGTCGCAATACAACTGGGGTTGGAAGCATGTCACGACGTTCGATTTGGGCGAAGGTGGAAACAACGGCTACTACAAGGCCGCAACCGATGCCGAAGGATTGAACAAGATCTTCGAGGAAATTCAGAAGGAAGAAACCACTACTTACGGTTTCACCGGCGTGAGCATCGAAGATACGCTTTCCGAATACGTCGAACTTTCCGACGGGAACTATACGGTGACGGCGAAGGATGCCAACGGTAACGAAGTCGCTCTCGAAGAGGGCACGGACTACACACTGACCTACGACGCATCCGCCAAGAAGTTCACGGTCGTGTTCCTGAACACGTTGGGCGACGGTGTTACCTACACGCTCGCCTATAACGTGAAGCCGACCCAGAAGGCATACGACGAATATGCGGCCAACGGCTATGGCGACACGATTGGCGACGAAGGCACCGACCTCGACGGCAACACCACATCGTCCGGTCAGCCCGGCTTCCACTCGAACGAGTCCGCATGCCTGGCCTACACGGCCAACAATGTGGCCCACGCCTGCTCGGATAATCCGTATCCGCATCCTGTGATTCAGGTGGTCTCTTCCACGCTGCATATCGAAAAGCAGTGGAAGGGCAACGGCAACAAGCCGGAGAGCGTCACGGTGGATGTCAAGCGCGGCGACGACGTCTACAAGACCGTCACGCTGAAGGCCGACGGCGACGGCAACTGGACCGCCGACGTGGTGATTCCGGCCGGTGAGGAGAAGACCTACATCGTTACGGAAACCAGCCTGAGCCGTCTGTGGAACGCAACCTACCAGCACAAGCTTGCTGACGAGGATCTTTCCGACGGCAACGAGGTGACCGTTCCCGAATCGTCCGAATCGCAGGAAGCGACGGTGGTCATCACCAACAGCTATATCTCCATGGCCACGCTGCCGTTTACCGGCAGCACGACGGAGCGTCAGTGGCTGTTGACCGCGGGTGTGATCGCGGCGCTGTCCATGCTGATGATCGGCGCGGCCGGAATCTGGCGCGGCAAGAAACGTCTCGTCTGACCTTCGGTTGGTAATCGGCCGTAGTCCGG
>CAVEVJ010000269.1:0-2959 GCA_963619075.1 Acidaminococcaceae bacterium | reverse complement strand
CGCCTTCGCAACCTGCGTGGGGTGTTCGTACGCGCTGAAGTGGCCGCAATCGTCGATCACCGTCAGTTGCGCGTTCGTACCGGTCATCGCTTCGGCGATGGGGCGCATCACGGCCGGAGGGCTTGACGGATCCTTATCTCCGCAAATCACCGCGACGGGAACGCTTATCTGTGGCAGCACGTCGTTCAGATCCGGTCGGCCGGACGCCATGCGTTCGCGCCATGCGATGCCGGATGCGGGCTGTTCGTTGATCCACTGTGTGAACTGACGCTTGTATTCGTCCGACTGTTTGATGGAGGAATCGGATTCCGTGGCCTGGGCGAAACCCATGACCGGCTCGTAGGTGCCGGTCGACTCGCATTGTTGCGCGATCTCGACTCGATTCATCCGTGTCTTCTCGGAATCGGCGTCGGCTTTTGTGTCGCACAATGCGAGCGCCGCCACTGCCTCCGGGAAGAGCCGTTGAATGTCGAGAATCAGATAACCACCCATCGAGAGCCCAACCCAAATGGCTTTGTCAAAGCCGGCGGAACGCACCATGGCCACGTACGACTGGGCCATGAGATCCATGGCGTGCGGGAACGTGCCGTCTTCGGCCATGCCTCCGCTGGCTTCCTTGTCAGGAATCGGCCCTTCGCCGGCACCCGGCATGTCCGGGGCCCAAATCGGATGGTCACCAACCAGATCGGACAGTTTTTCGGCGCAGTCGGACCACATGCGGTGGTCGACGGGGAAGCCGTGCACGAGCACGATTGGAATGCCCGAACCGTCCTTCAGCACATTGTTTTTCACGGCAATCGTCATATTCGTCTCCATATCAGTGGGTTCAAGAGGTTCAAGGATTTTCAGTGGATTCAGGGGTTCCACAGCGGTTTCAACGGTTTTTCCGGTTTGGAATTCAATGGTTTCGACGATTCCGCAGAGACCATGTCCGCGTTCAATCGTCGGCCGGACTTCCGACTCCGCCCGTTACCGGCCTGTCCAACATAGCGCCTGACGTACCAGCGTTCCGTAGCCGTCGGTCATCTGGTTGATGAATGTGTCGAGAACCTCGCTGTCGGGTTCGACCCATTCCACGTCGAGCGTCTCATCCTGAGGCTTGCAATCGCCGGCGATCGGCACCACGTAACACAATGCGATCGCATGCTGGCGGGAATCGTAATAATCCGACAATCCCGGAATCGGAAAGAATTCCGCCACCGTGAACGGCTGCAGGCTTACGGGAAGCTGCGGCAGCGCAAGATCGCCGAGATCCTTGGCGATGTTTCGAGCAATCGCCTCGCGTAACGATTCGTGATACAGCACGCGGCCCGCGATCAGCGTGCGTTCGATGCCGCCTTCATCGGTCACGCGCAGCAGCGAGCCGACTTGGCAGACGCGTCCCAGATCGTCGGTGCGGACCGGAACCACCAGCACATACGCGATGGGCATCTCGCCGCGCATGCGTTTGATCTCATCGGAGGAAAGCCACCCTGGCGGATTGCCCGTTCCGTGAATGAACGCTTCGGGCGTTATGCCGTCGAATTCGCCACGGCGGCGGCCCGCGTCGAAATCGTTCTCATCGGGGACTTCATCATTCATCACTGGCATGCTTCCCATTATCACGCATCCCATGTGAATAGACTGGAAAATTCACGACCGGCGAGGAATGTGGCGCAGCTTCGAAGTGCCGCAACCGCGAATGATCGAATACGGAATCACATGGAATAATCGGGCAGACACCAGAGTTGTACATTGCAAAAATCAGCGCGGCATCACGCCGTCGCGAATACTTCGGAACGTAAACGGCCAAGACGCTCGCGCAAAGCATAACGGACCGGCCCCGTAACGGTACAATCGCAAAGACAAAGGAGAACAGACAAAGGAACATTCAGCAAGGAGCAACCATGGCGACCCATGCAGTCACTTCCCAGGATTTCAACCAGATCGTGGAGAACAACGATCTGGTGTTCGTCGACTTTTGGGCGACCTGGTGCGGGCCGTGCCGCGCGTTCGGACCGACGTTCGAGAAGGCGAGCGAATCCAATCCGGACGTGTTTTTCGCCAAAGTGGACATCGACCAGAATCAGGATCTGGCCACCGCCGCCAATGTGCAGGCGGTACCGACCCTGATGGTCATCAAGAACCAGCAGATCGTGTTCCAGCAGGCCGGAGCCTTGCGAGCCTCGGACCTTGACGATCTGATCAGTCAGGCCCGTAATCTCGACCTGAGCCAGGCATCCGAAGAGTAATACGATCAGCGGTCTCGTGCAATGGCCGCCGTGGGCATGCAGACGATTACGGCTTCGGTCGAATGCGGCCCTCAATGCGGCCTTCACATTTGTTCCGTTTCATCCCGCCAATGGGGTAGAATTGTGATTTAAGGTGCGCGTTCCGACGGAGCCTTGCAAAGGCGCGCTCCATGTCCTGTCATGAAATCCGTCGAGGCCCTCAAAAGCGCTTTATAGGAGCAGAATGGCTAAGCACGGCAATCACAAGTCCTCGTTCACCTTGAGCATGCCAAGCAAAACTCAACTGGTGAAGATCGCTGCGGTGATTGCGGCGACGGGACTGTTGGCCATCGGCGGCATCGTGTCTCGCAATCTGTACGTTTCCGCTTCAGAAACCACGGACGAACAGCAGGTGACCGTTTTCTCCGTGACCGATTCCACCTCCGAAGCATCCCGTGGCAACGCTCGAGATCTCCTCAGCGGAGACACATCGTACGTAACCGTGAAAATCAACGGCAAATCACGCGTGGTTCCGGGAACCGATTTCACGGATGTGAAGTCCGTTCTCGAAGCAGGAAACATCACACTTGATCCGGAAGACACCGTCTCCCCCTCGCTGACCACCAAAGTCGACGAAAAAACCGTGATTACCATCGAACGCGCCGACGCGTCCGTTGAGGTGACCGACACGGCAATCGCATTCAACGTCGTGAAGAAGGAGACCGCAGACCTTCCGCAAGGTCAGGAAA
>CAVEVJ010000268.1:0-2245 GCA_963619075.1 Acidaminococcaceae bacterium | reverse complement strand
GGGTCGGCCTTGGCAAACGCATGGAGCATTATCCGACGCAGATGTCGGGCGGCCAGCAGCAGCGCGTCGGCATAGCCCGCGCCTTCGTGGCCAGACCCCAGGTCGTGTTCGCCGATGAGCCGACGGGAAACCTCGATTCCAAAACGAAAACCGATGTGATGGACATGATCTGCGCGTTCGCGCGTGAATTCAACCAGACCATCGTGCTCGTCACCCATGACGACAACATGGCCCACTACGCCGACCGCATCGTTACCTTGCTTGACGGCCACATCGTCGGTGATCGTCTGACGCAGAACGGTCTTGTCAAGGCGGGTGTCGGGAACATTGAAACGGATTCAACGGCGATCCCGCCGCATACGGCGTGACGTCCAACGTATGCGTCCAACGCATGACAGAGAAGAGAAAGAACAGTAGAGGATACCACCTATGACCTGCAACAATCGAAAGATCAGATTCGTCAATCTGCTGATCGCGGCCATCGCGGCGGTGACGATCGCATTCACATGCACGGCTCCGGTCGCATTCGCCGAAGACGAGGCCAACGGCAACACCACGGATTCCTCGACCTCCACCACGACACCTCAGGTGGCAGGTCCCGTGCCGAACGTCATCATCACCAACTTCACCTACGGTGACGGTGCTGTGGCGGTCGGCAGCAACTTCGATCTGGGCTTCACCTTCCAGAACATGGGCACCGTCGCGTTGCAGAACATGGTCGTGACCGTGGACGGCGGAGAGAACTTCGCCATTTCGGGCGGAACGAACACGTTCTATTTCGATTCGCTGTGGGCCGGTTATTCCCTGACCCAGACCGTGCCGATGCAGGTGCTGTCCAACGCCACAAGCGGCGCGAAGGGAATCACCATCAGCTTCAAGTACGAGTATGTGGAGAACGACGCGCGCAACACCAGCACCTCCGACATCAAGATTTCCGTTCCCGTCACGCAGCCGGACCGTTTCGAACTCGGTGACCCCGCGGTTCCGGAAGGCGTCACCGCCGGTGAGGATGCCGCCATCACCATGAGCTACGTGAACAAGGGCAAAGGCGATATCTCCAACGTGGAGGCATCCATCGAAGGCGACGGAATCACCAGCAGCCAGCCCACCCAATACATAGGAAACGTGGCGTCCGGCGCTTCCGGATCCATCGGCTTCCCCTTCAACGCGACCGCGGCCGGCTCCACCGAAGCCAAACTGCGTGTGACCTATGAGGATTCCAACGGCCAGTCCCAGACCAAGGAATTCACGGTGACCATCGACGCCCAGGAAGCGGTGGTCGTTCCCGACGATACCGCGAACACCGATACCACCGAACAGGAAGACACCCCGACATGGATTCCGGTGGTGATCGCCGTCGTGGTCGTGGCGGTCATCGTGCTGATCGTACTGCTGGTACTTCGCCGCAGAAAGAAGACGAAGAAGCAGGACGACTCCGATGACGATTGGGACAATTGGGATTCCGGCACCTCCGGCGATTCCGCGCAGTCCATCGATGCGCCCACGCAGATCATCTCGCCCATCCCTTCCAGCGCCGTGCCCGGCACCGTTTCCGGAACCTCCAGGACCACGGATGATTCCGCCAAGGGGCAGGCATGAAATTATCGGATATCCTACACACCTGCAGTCAGAATCTGATTCGGCGAAAGTCCCGTACCTTTCTGACCGTGCTCGGTGTGATCGTCGGATGCTGCTCGATCGTACTGATGATTTCCTTCGGTCAGGGCGCCCAGGAGCAGAACGAGAAGATGCTTGCGGATCTGGGCGATCTGAACAACATCACCGTCTCGGCCAACAGCAGCGATTCGTTCGTCGGCTCGTCCTCCGAGTCAAGCACGTCGAGCAAACTCAAGCTGAATGATGATGCCGTGGCATCGTTCAAGAAAATCGAGGGCGTGCAGGGCGTCATCGCCACGAAGAATCTTCCGTATGCGGCGGATGTTTCGGCCGGTTCCGGAGCACGTTACGTAGCGTCCTACATGAGTATCAGCGGTGTGGACACCACACAGTTGGAAAACGCGGGATATACGTTGTCGAGCGGACGTCTGCCAGTCAAGAGCGGGGAAGTGCTTGTGGGCAGTTACACTGCTTACAACTTCGTCGACAAATACGCCCCGAAGGGGCAGAACATGCGTTCCGCTTACGATTACACATGCGATGAGAGCGGTGTATGCGCGCAGTCCGCGCAGGCCAATGATCCGTTCTTCGATCCGTTGTCCGTGGATTTCACGGTATACACGGGCGC
>CAVEVJ010000267.1:0-4919 GCA_963619075.1 Acidaminococcaceae bacterium | reverse complement strand
GTTGGAGATCGTGTGGTCGATCCGTCCGCCCAAAGCACCGTATATATGGAACGTACGCGCTCCGTGCTTCCAACCGATCTTCAACGCGGACAGCAGA
The DNA here is from genome assembly GCA_963619075.1 of Acidaminococcaceae bacterium. Taxonomy (GTDB): domain Bacteria; phylum Actinomycetota; class Actinomycetes; order Actinomycetales; family Bifidobacteriaceae; genus Bifidobacterium. The sequence goes on along the minus strand of CAVEVJ010000267.1, from coordinate 4,822 downwards.
TCGGGGTCGTCTTTTTCGGGCGGCAGGACGATGGTATGGCCGTCTTCCGTCGGGCGCGCGCCGGTGATCGAATCGAAGTCGCCGACGACGAAATCGACGTCCACGCCGAGCTCGCGGGCGTGGTCCAGCCCGCCGTCCGCGGCGATGACAAAGGAATTCGACGGTATGGAAATTGGTCGGGCATAATATTCGCCCGCGCCGAAAATCACGCAGGTGCAGAATGTGCTGGTCATAACCGACCAGTGTAGTGCCCGCTGAACAATGCCGGACTTTGCGATGCGCGGAATGCCGGACATCCGGCGACACGCTTGGTCCATGGGTGTGGTAATATCTACAAAGCTTGAGAAATCAAGAAAGCGGGATATCCCCACCTGGAAGCCTTTCATGGCCTCGGGTTCAGGCATGAGCCTCCCGACTGAATGCGGTCGGAGACGAGTTTGTGTAAAAGCTCGTAGTGGATGATCACCTAAGAGGGGTGTGTCTGCGTATGCCTTGAATGACGAGGGTTTTGAAGTTTCCTTGGAGTGATTCCGCTGAATGGAACATGAGGATTGGAGTCATCATCAGCGACGAACCACGCATTAACGACGAGATTCGCGTCTCCCAGGTGCGTCTGATCGGACCGAAAGGCGAGCAGGTGGGAGTCATCGCGACTTCCGTCGCACTGAACCTGGCAAAGGAAGCGAACCTCGATCTCGTCGAGGTGGCGCCCAACGCGAAGCCTCCGGTCGCCAAGCTCATCGATTACGGCAAGTTCAAGTACAACGAGAAGATCAAGGCTCGTGAGGCACGCCGCAACCAGAGCACCGCGGAAATCAAGGAAATTCGTTTCCGCCTGAAGATCGACGACCATGACTTCGAAGTCAAGAAGGGCCATGTTGTGCGTTTCTTGAACGGTGGAGACAAGGTCAAGGTCACCATCATGCTGCGAGGCCGTGAGCAGTCCCGCCCGATTGGCGGTGTTGAACTGCTGCAGCGTCTTGCCGGCGAAGTGGAGGAGTACGGCACTGTCGAGTTCGCTCCGAAGCAAGAGGGCCGCAACATCATCATGACGCTTGCGCCGAAGGGCAAGAAGGTCCACACCCAGTCCGAGCAGCGTCGTCGTGGCGACCAGTCCCGTGCCGAACGTCAGGCACGCCAGGCCGCGCGATTGGCGGCAAAGCAGGAGGCTCAGGCTCAGGCTGCCGCCGAGGCCAAGGCCGCAGTGGAATCCGACAAACCAGAGACTTCCGAAACGAAGTAACAAACAAGGAGGGCAGCAATGCCGAAGATGAAAACTAATTCCGCCGCTTCCAAGCGCGTCCGCGTGACTGGTTCCGGCAAGCTGATGCACGCTGGCTCCGCTATGCGTCACAACCTCGAGCACAAGTCCGCTCGTAAGCGTCGTGAGCTGAAGGCCGACGGCGTCGTGGCCACTTCCCAGACCAAGGGCCTGAAGAAGATGCTCGGTCGCTGAGTGCGGCGAGAGTCAACAAGATAAGACTTAACAGAAAGCTGAGGAATCAAATATGGCACGTGTCAAGCGCGCAGTGAACGCCCACAAGAAGCGTCGTGTTGTTCTCGAAAGGGCTTCCGGCTACCGCGGACAGCGCTCTCGTCTGTACCGTAAGGCCAAGGAGCAGCTGCTTCACTCCTTTACTTACAACTTCCGCGATCGTAAGGCTCGCAAGGGTGACTTCCGCAAGCTGTGGATTCAGCGTATCAATGCTGCCGTCCGCGCTGAAGGCATCACCTACAACCGCTTCATCCAGGGCCTGAACCTCGCTGGCATCGAGCTCGATCGTCGCGCTCTGGCCGAGCTGGCCGTTTCCGATCCGGAGACCTTCAAGGCCATCGTCGAGCAGGCCAAGGCCGCTCTTCCGGCTGACGTGAACGCTCCGAAGGAAGCCTGAGCTTCTCTTTTCGCGTAAAGCGTGAATCGAAGACCCTCGCCCGAAAGGACGAGGGTCTTTGCGTATCATTCATATGGATGCCGGTTTACGCGATTTCGATCGTCGCAGACCGGCGGATCGTATGATGGAGAAGGACGTGCATGGAAGATTTGCAGCATCTGATTCGTCAATTCATAGCGCATATCGACGTGGAGCGAGGACTTTCGAAGGCCACCGTCAGCGCGTATGGAGCCGACCTTTCCAAATACGCGGCCTGGCTGAATGAACAGGGCAAGAATGATCTGAACGCGGTGAGCGCGCAAGACGTCGAACGCTACATAACGTTCCTGGACGCTGAAGGTGAGTCGACCCGTAGCAGAGCACGCAGGCTGGCCAGCGTTCATACCCTCCACCGTTTCGCGTTGGGTGAGCACATCGTAGCCGAAGACGTGTCTGCGCATGTGAAGGCTCCGAAAAGCGCCGGAACGCTCCCGGATGTTCTTACCATCGACGAGGTCGCGCGTTTGCTTGATGCGATTCCCGTATCCCAGAACAGGCATAATTCCGAAAAAGACCAGGACGTTGCGGACGATCCCGTACTGCTGAGGGACAAGGCTCTGCTGGAGTTCATGTATGCCACGGGAGCCCGTGTCTCTGAGGCGTGCGGAACGAACCTTGACGACATCGATCTTGAGGAAGGTGTGGCGAGGTTGATGGGAAAAGGCTCCAAACAGCGTTTGGTGCCGGTGGGCAGTTACGCCTGCGAGGCCCTTCGACGGTATCTGGAGAGTGGCAGAGGAAAATTGGAGAGCAGATCAAAGGGGGCATCTGAACGTCGTGCGTTGTTCCTCAACAAACGGGGGAAACGGCTTTCCAGGCAATCGGTGTGGGAAATCATAAAGAACGCCGGGGATTGCGCCCATATCGACCGTCCCTTGCATCCGCATACGCTGCGGCATTCCTTCGCCACGCATCTGATTCAGGGCGGTGCCGACGTGCGCACCGTGCAGGAACTGCTCGGTCATGCCAGTGTCACCACAACGCAGATTTATACGCATGTAAGTCCGGAAACCCTTATCGAAGCTTACCTGACGTCCCATCCGCGGGCGAGATGACGGTGTTGCTGTAAACCGATAAGGAAACTATGGTCTAGCATGGAGTGCAGTGAAATTTTGACACAAGGATGTTGGTAAGGTAAACATATGCCTACGGATTTGCTTGGACGTGATTATGAAACGTTTCCCTTCCCGGAACAGCTGCGGACGCACGGCCCCGCTAGGGTCATAGCCATGTGCAACCAGAAGGGTGGCGTCGGCAAAACCACCAGTTCGATCAATATCGCGGGGGCGTTGAGCCAGTACGGCCGCCGCGTGCTGATTGTGGATTTCGACCCGCAGGGTGCCGCGACCGTGGGATTGGGAATCAACGCCAATACGGTTGAGGACACCGTTTACACCGCGTTGTTCAATCCTCGGATGGACGTGCATGAGGTGATTCACCACACCGATTTCGAGAATCTCGATATCATGCCAGCCAATATCGATCTCTCCGCCGCTGAAGTGCAGTTGGTCACCGAGGTCGGTCGAGAGCAGGCTCTTGCGAGCGTTCTCCGTCAGGTCAAGGATGAATACGATCTGATCATTGTTGATTGCCAGCCGTCGCTGGGCTTGCTAACGGTGAACGCGTTGACCGCGGCCGACGGTGTGATTATTCCCGTGGCTGCCGAGTTCTTCGCGCTGCGAGGTGTGGCGCTGCTTATGCAATCCATCGAGAAGGTGCAATCCCGAATCAACCCGGGACTTGAGGTATACGGGGTTCTGGTTACCATGTTCACCCATACATTGCATTGCGATGAGGTGCTGCAGCGTATATATGAGGCTTTCCAGGACAAAGTATTCCATTCCGTGATCTCGCGTTCCATCAAGCTTCCGGATTCCACGGTTGCGGCGGCTCCGATTACCATCTACGCGCCGAACCATAAGACCGCGAAGGAATACCGCGAAGTGGCGCGTGAGCTGTTGGCCCAGGGCATCGTTGCCTGACGGGTATGCGGTATATGCAAGACATATAGTGTATCACTTATGGTCATGTTGACCATAAGTGATACACTGGAGCCTCGAAACAATTCGGATTGACGAATCGAGGCCGTTATGATCATGGGCAACGTTTCGGAGAGGCGCAAGCAACCTCCACAGGTCGGCGTCTCCGTGGTGATTCTTGCGCTGGGTCCCGCCGTGCGGGAGGAAGGCCGGAACGATCAGGCCCGTGGTACGTTGTGGATGCCTCTGGTCAAACGTGTGCGCCAGCCGTTTCTTGGCCAGTGGGCCCTGCCCGGCGGCGAACTGCGCGCGGACCGCTCGCTCGAGCAGTCCGCATATGCGGCATTGGATTCGACCACATCGCTTCATCCGCGCTACCTCGAACAGCTCTACACCTTCGGGGACCCATCCAGGTCTCGTGGTGGGCTTCCGATGGTCTCCATCGTCTACTGGGCCCTGGCCGGCGGTACGGATGAGACCATCGAATTCACGGACGGCGACAACGTGTCATGGTTCCCGGTGAACCATCTGCCGGAACTCGCCTTCGACCATCGTGAAATCGTCGATTACGCCATGGAACGACTGCGTGGAAAAATCGAATATCCCGACATCGTCGCACGGCTGGTGGGTGACTGCTTCACTCTGAGCCAATTGCATGACGTGTATGAGGCGATTACCGAGGAGACCATCGATTTGGCGAACTTCCGCCGTAAAATGCTCGCCTCCGGTCTGCTTGAAGATACCGGAGACAAGCTGCGAGTCGGACGTAACAGGCCAGCCGCCGTGTACCGGTACAAGCAGGGCGTGACCCAGCCGGCACCATGGAATGTCGTGGAGACGGGAACTGATTTCGCCATATCCGATATTGATTCGCAGGATGATGCTCTCGCCGTTTTGACCACGGCGTGACGC
>CAVEVJ010000266.1:0-2535 GCA_963619075.1 Acidaminococcaceae bacterium | reverse complement strand
GTTTCATGCATGCTATTGCAATACATACAAATACGGCCAGGCGCCCAAGCTGGGCTCGAACCCACCGGAGAAAAGCCTCGGATGCCAATTAGCTCAATGGATTCATCGACGCCTTGTGCCCCTCGCATTGCTTGGCGAGCAGTGAACGCAACGCCAAGGGAAACATCGCCGAGCGCCCATCATGGGTCTTCGGACCCGTCTTCACCATCCTGCTGAAAAGGCACGCGATGCTCCTATATATGCAGTCTGCAGCGTTACAGATCGACATCCTCGACACGGAGCGCCATCAGCTCGGTGGCAAGCAACATCATCGCGCTGGCGGCGATAGTCATCTCGCTCAGAAGGCCGCCTAGGCACGGCAGGTGACAAGAGGGTTCCGAGCAGACCTATTGCCCGGAACCCCGGTTCCATCCTATTTCATGGCCATCATGAAGACAAGCACGCTGTTCGCCGCATGCGGCATCGCATGCGGCCTGACGTCGCTCTCGTTCGGCATCACGGGAAAACCGTTGCAGGCAGGACTCTTCGGGCTCGCCGCTGGCATCTGGAGCCTCGCCACGCTCATCATGGACAGGAGGGACGGCGATGACGACTGAATACCTTGGCGTCAAACAGGTCGCCGACAGACTCGGCATCAGCACCGCCGCCGTCAGCGCCTACAGGCTCCCCGAACCGGACGCCATCATCGGAACCGCCTGCGGGAGGCTCGCCGTCGACCAGGCGGATATGGGACGGAAGATGGAATCCAATACGCATGTTTCGCGCTCCTTCTGCTTGTTGCCCGTAGAGCCGGATCGTGCCTGACCTGCCATGACCTGTGAGTAGGTCAGTCCGTTGTAGTCGGTGTTGGCAAAGCCGTCTTGGACCTGCCAAAGCACCCGTTCTGGTTCCAGATCCGCTCCCGGATCGAAGTCTGGCCAACAATGGGATCAGATGGCATTATTCACCTCCCCATTCTGCTATGAAAAGCCACCACGACAGAATCGTGATGGCTTCATTAGATGCTTTAAAGCGTCCCCAACGCTTTTCTTCGCGCGTATTCCGATCGAAGTTCAGCCGTTGACACGTAATCGCCGACAGACCATCGTTTCTTTCCCTCATTCCTGACCCATTCATACTCGTCCCGCGGCATAGCGATATCGCCGTACTTGCGTTTGATTTCCGCAAGACGGCGTTTATCGGTGACTTCCTTCAGATCACCGGGCATAAACATGAAATGATCGGAACGATCCATAGGGCTTAACCATTAAAAGAGGACGTTCGGACCGTACTCAGTCTCGTTGGAGACCTGCGGCAACGGTTCCCCTGACGCGATGGCCTTGATGGCCTTGGAACGAAAGTCGGGGGTCTTCGTCGATGCCCGCATAGAGAAAGAAGTCTGGATATGCGGAAGGCTGGCACGGGTAGCATTCCGCAAAGGTGTTTTCGTAGGCTTCGGCCAGCTGTCTGTCGGTCATGGCTTCGAGTTCGAAAGTCGTATACGTTTCGCTCATTGCTTCATCGCATCCTTTGTGATGACCTTAAACATTTTAACGCTCGCCGGGAAATGACGTTCGATGAGCTTCCACCCGACCGGATTGAAGAGCTGTGTCTCCATCATCTCCGCAAACGCCTCGGCCTCCTGGCTGCCTGCGACCGTGAACCGTTCCCGGGTATATGGTCGGATATCGCTTCGTCGATACATGCGACTTGATGGGTGACAGTCTTTGATGGCTTCCGTTCGCCGAACAGGTAGCCGTTGATGCTTTTATAGCCGTCGCCGGTCCAAGCCGTCGAAGCTGGAGCCCGCGTCGCTCGACAAAAACGCCGGATTCCTCCTGCTATTGGGCGACGAAGAAGAGAACCGCGCCATGGAACAATGGGCGCGACGATGCCTCAACCTGCCGATGATCTGGTGAAATCGTGCCCATATTTTACCCACATCTTCACGTGAAATACCGTGAATTAGAGTGAATTAGAGTGAATTAGAGTGAATTAGAGTGAAATGAAAAGACTGAAAACCGTTGGAAATAAAGGGAAACCGCCATTCCCAGCGGTTTTCCAAAGGTGCCCCCAGCGGGACTCGAACCCGCAATCCGAAGAGGTCGATTTTAAGTCGACTGCGTATACCGATTTCGCCATGGAGGCCTTGCGCCGGTCCATCGGACCGACGCGAAGCTATTATGCCACGTCAACGCGCGGCAAGCAATTTCCTGCCATAATCTAACACGATACCGTCAAGCAGGCCATGTTCGCTGGCCATAAACGAATCAATCTTCTGACCATGGTCGGCAAGGGCCGCTTCCGACACCTTGGCAAGCACGCGGTTCCATACCAGCGCGCCGCCGCCGACCACATCGACACGGCCTGGATGAATGGTCTTGTACGTGAGCCGTTCCTCACGTGGCATACGCAGGAACCTGTCGTCGACCGCGTAGGCATCTTCCAACGAACAACTGGCACCGTCCACCGCGGAATGATCATATTCCGTCAGTCCCATGGCCAAGGCCGTCATGGTGGTCACAGTACCGGACACGCCGATGATGGTACGTGTCT
>CAVEVJ010000265.1:0-5166 GCA_963619075.1 Acidaminococcaceae bacterium | reverse complement strand
ATTCCGTATCCATCGAAAAGCATATCGACGCGAAGACCCCGCCGGTATTCGTATGGCATACCGTTCCCGACGATTGCGTACCGTATGAAAACACGCTCATGCTCATCGACGCCTGCAAGAAGGCAGGCGTGAAGGTGGAAGCGCACCTGTTCCCCAGCGGCGGCCATGGACTGGCCTTGGGCAATACTGAGACCGCTTGGCAGGGGGTCAACGGCATCGAGGCGTGCGTTCAGGTGTGGCCATGGCTGGCAATCGCGTGGATGCACCGCACGTTCGATAACAAGATGGGATTCTAGAATCGGATTCGATGTAGGGGGGGCAAATCATCCAGCCCCCTTACGTTTTTTCCGTTATTAAAACCCCTTTCAATAACGGAAAGGCCGGGAGTACTGTAGGAACGGCGTAGTTCGAAAAGTATGAGAAAGAAGATGATATGAGCGTTGCGGCATGGGATCGGTTTTTACAGGAACAGGATAGTTGGCCTGCCGCATCGCGCGTGAACGACTCGCCATCCTACATGCCCCAGGCCCGCAACACCCTAGCCGACAAAACCTTCGAAAAACGCAAGCGCATGAGCCAGGAGGAACGCCATCTGCAGATACTGCAGGCGGCCGTCAAAATCATTGCATCCAAGGGATTCTGGGGCATGAGCCTGCAAGACATCTCCGACGAGCTCGGCATCACTGAAGCCGCGCTCTACCACTACATTTCCTCGAAAGACGACCTGCTCAACATGGTGCTCACGGAGTGCTACGACACGCCCGACGCGGACGAATACAACGCGGTGACGTCATGTCTTCTCGACCAGGACGGGCATCGCGTGAATTTCTACCCACGATATTGCCTGAACATCGTGCTGTACAACCTGCAACGCCCCGAACTTGTGCAACTGTATTCCATGCTGAACGGCGAGGCGCTGAATCCCGACCATCCGGCGCACGGCTTCTTCATCGGGCGCCATATACGTAATTGGGAAACGATCGGTTCGATGAACTGGGTACTGCCGGACAACGTTGACGAGGAACGTTTCTACGACCTGTATACGCTGGCGATGAGTGCCATGGACGGATTGCAGTACCGTTGGCTGGGCGATGATTCGATGAATCTACTGGAGGAATGGATCGCCATCTCCGACATCATCTTCCCGCCGAGCGAATGGGCCGGCTACACCGATCCAAGCGAATACGAGGGAATGGAAGTGCCCTGCCTGCTGCCGAAGACGCTTTCGGCACGGCAGTAGCGGAATCCCCCCCCCCGCACGGCGCGTCCTTTTGCTTGTTCCGCTCCGATATCGCAACACCCCCTTCCTGCCACAACTCGGATATAGAGCCGTATATCGGTACTTGTAGCTGAAAGGGGGTACAGATTTTCTGAATCCCAAATATCTTGCGATTTAAAAAACGGCTATTTTCCAACGTTTTTCGAGTTCAGCATCGCAATCGAAAATAGGGACGCTTGTCACAACTCCGGCAATACGTCCCTATCTTCGACTTGGGGCCGCGGCACGGAATGAAGAAGACCGGTCGTCAGCAGACCGACGTAACCGAAACATGCCTGCGCCGCAGCAGAGAGGAAATCAGTACAGCTCCGTGAAGATCTTGAGCACGCGATCGTAATCAAGCGGCACGAAGCAGTTCTTCATGAGGCGTTCCTGCGTCTTGATCACGCGATCGGCGAACTCCGGCAGATCCTGCTCGGTCACGCCGTACTCATGCAGCGCCTTCTTCGGCAGCAGCTTGTTGATCAGCGCCTCCAGCTCGTCATAGGCATCGGCAACGTCGCAGCCGAGAATATCGGCGATGAACTGGTTCACCTTGAGAATCTCGCCTTCCGGCTTGATCTCCATGTAGTTGCGCAGCACGCCCGTGAACATCGCATAATTGGATTCGCCGTGCGGCACATGGTATTTGCCGCCCAGCTGGTAGCTCAGCGCGTGCACGGCCGCGCAACCGCCGGTATCGAAGCTGATGCCCGCATAGTTGGATGCAATCAGGAAGTCGCGCATCAGCTCGTTGCGCTTGGCGCGGCGTTCGTCGGAACCGGCGGGACCGGCCTCCGCGATCGCCTTGTATCCGGAGACGATCATCTTCAGGGCTTCGTAACCGAACATGCGCGTGTACGGCGTGGAGTTCGGCGAGAGCGTGGATTCGACGGAATGCACGAGTGCGTCGAGCGAGCTGGTGGCGAACACGTAGTCGGGCAGGCCGTACAGCAGTTCCGGAATGAGCACGGCATCGTCGGCGAACATCTCAGGGCTTGCGATGCCGGCCTTGCAGCCCAGTCGGGTGCGATTGATGGCCGCGATTTCGGTGACTTCCGAACCGGTTCCGCACGTGGTCGGCGCGAGCACGAGACGCACCTTGCGCTTGAAGTCGGGCAGATGGTCGATCACATCGTCGATGGATGCGCCACCGGCCACCGCGACGACCTTCGACATGTCCATGACGGCGCCGCCGCCGATCGCCACGATGCGGTCGTAATCGAATTTGCCCGCGTCCGCGATGAATTCGTCGATCATCACGTCGGTCGGCTCCTGCGCGCCGTACTTGTCGACGAGGATCACGTTCGCACCGTTCGCATACGGCTCAAGGAACTGCTTGTAGATCACTTCGATGCTGACCAGCAGGTCCTTCGGTCCGAGTTCGAACGATGCGAAGAAGTCCTTGACCGTGTCGTAGGTGTAGATGTTGTCGGGTCCGACCGTCAACAGTTTCATGATGCGTCCTTTCCAAAACGTTGGCTGCAATCGCACCAATTTCGGCGACTGCAGCCAACTCTATGCCTATTTGCTTGAGGATTTGTTGCGGACGAATGCACCCGCCCGCAACGTTCGCGCTCTTACTTGGCGCTTTCCTCGACGATGATCTCCTTGAGCACCGCAAGGGCCTCGTTCAGTTCGTCGTCGGTGATGACCAGCGGCGGCAGCAGACGAATCACGTTGCCGTTGATGCCGCAGGTGAGCATGATGAGGCCTTCCTGGATGGTGCGCTTGGCGATGCGGCCGACCAGTTCCTTATTCGGCTCCATAGTGCCCGGCTTGACGAATTCGACGCCGATCATGGCGCCACGGCCACGCACTTCGGCAACAGCCGGCACTTCATCGACCAGCGGTCCGAGCACGGAATCGACGACCTCACCGATGTGGGCGGCCTTGGCCGGCAGATCCTGATCCTCCATGATGCCGATCGCGGCGAGGGATGCCGCACAGGAGACCGGGTTGCCGCCGTAGGTGCCGCCGATGCCACCAGGCTGCACGGCGTCCATGATTTCGGCGCGACCGGTGACGGCTGCGAGCGGCATGCCGCCGCCGAGGGCCTTCGCAGTGGTGATCAGATCCGGCTCAACACCGTCGTATTCGCAGGCGAACCACTTGCCGGAACGGCAGAAGCCGGCCTGGATTTCGTCGGAGATGTACAGAATGTTGTGCTCATGAGCCCAATCGGCCAAGCCGGACAGGAAGCCTTCGGCCGGAACGATGAAGCCGCCTTCGCCCTGGATCGGTTCGGCGATCACGGCGGCCACGTTGGCGGAGCCGACCAGCAGTTCGATCTTCGCGGCGGCGGCCTTCGCGGCGGCAGCACCGTCGGCACCGAAGGCGTCACGCAGCGGGTAGGAGAACGGAACGCGGAAAACGTCGGGAGCGAACGCGCCGAAGCCCTGCTTGTACGGCATGGACTTGGTGGTCATGGCCATGGTCAGGTTGGTACGGCCGTGGAAGGCGTTCTCCATCACCACAACCGCGGAACGGCCGGTGTACTTGCGGGCGATCTTGATGGCGTTCTCAACGGCTTCGGCACCGGAGTTGACCAGCACGCTCTTCTTCTCGAAATCGCCCGGGGTGTGCTCGGCAAGCTTCTTGCACACTTCGATGTAGTTGGCATACGGGGTGGTGGCGAAGTTGGTGTGGGTGAGCTTGGCCACTTCCTCCTGCACGGCGGCGACGACTTCCGGAGCGCAGTTTCCGACGCCGGTCACGGCGATGCCGGAGGCGAGGTCGATGAAGCGGTTGCCGTCCACATCGGTGATGGTGGAGCCGCTGGCGGTCTCGGCGAACACCGGCATGCCCTGGCCTACGCCGGCGCTCACGTAACGGGTGTGCTCGGCCTTGAGGGCTTCGGACTTCGGTCCCGGAATAGCGGTGACGATGTTGCGTGCGACCTGTGGAACTGACATGATGTTTCCTTCTTCCTTTGTTTGTGAAAGGTCTTCGATTGGTGGATATTCTGGATGTTTGGTTTTAAATTTTTGTAAAAACTGTTTTTCGGAAATTCAGCCGGTTCAGCCGATCACGCGTCGCCGTATTCCGGAGGATTCTGTCGGAAGCCCTTGGTCAGCACCGCCAGGATGACGATTCCGATGGCCAACCAGGAAAGTCCCAGCACCACTGCATGCACGTCGAGATGCAGCAGCAGGTAGACGCAGCAGGCGGCACCGATCAGCGGGCAGATGATATTGAGCAGCACGCCTCCACGGAATCGTTCCTTACGCTCGCTTTCGCTGGCGCGAACGTACGAGAAGACCACGCAGACGTTGACCATGGTGAATGCGATGAACGCGCCGAAGTTCACGAAGGATGTGGAGGTGGCGACGTCAAGGAAGGTTGCGATCAGGCCGACGGCGGCCACGAGCAGGATGCTGAAGACAGGGGTGTCGAATCGCGCGTCGAGCTTGCCGAAGATGCGCTTCGGGAGCACTCCGTCGCGGCCCATCACATACAGCAGTCGGGATGCGGACGCCTGGGTTGCGATGCCGGACGTGAACTGTCCGAAGCACAGACCAGCGATGAAGATCGCGGTGAAGAGGTTGCCGCCCACCTGCGCGGCGATCTCATATGCCGCGGAGGATTCGTCCGCGAACGCGAAGCCGGGGTGAACGAGCTGCGTGATGTAGGCGACGGCAATGAAGATGATGCCTCCGATGAGCGCGACCAGCATGATCGCACGCGGAATCGTATGTTCAGGATCGCGGGTCTCCTCGCTCAACGTCGTGACCGCATCGAATCCAAGGAACGAGTATGCCGCGATCGCAGCGCCCGCCACCACTGCGGACAGCGAGGATCCCTCACCGAGGAACGGCGTCATCGAGAACAGCGTGCCTTCACCGGTTCCACCGAGCACGGAACGGACCGACAATGCAAGGAACACGACGATCACCAGCGCCTGGAAG
>CAVEVJ010000264.1:0-6117 GCA_963619075.1 Acidaminococcaceae bacterium | reverse complement strand
GTGTGGAACGGCGCAGCAGGTGCATGAGCACTTCGGTGTCGGAGTTGGAGTGGAAGATCGCGCCTTCGTTCTCCAGCTGACGCCTCAGGGACGGGCAGTTCGTCAGATTGCCGTTGTGACACAGCGCCATGTCTCCGTCGTGGAATCGGAAGATGAATGGCTGGATGTTGTCGGTACCGCCGGATCCCGCGGTGGCGTAACGCACGTGGCCGATCGCCCTGGATCCCTTCAGACGTTCGATTTCGCGTTCGTCGCCGAATACCTGGGTCAGCAGACCCTTTCCGCGATGACCGATGAGTTGACCGTTATCATTGGAGACAATGCCGGCACCTTCCTGACCACGATGCTGCAATGCGTGCAGTCCGAAGTAGGTGAGTCGTGCGGCGTCGGGATGGCCCCAAACGCCGAAAATACCGCATTCCTCGTGGATGTCTTCGAGTTCAGCTGACAAGCCAAAGCTCCTTCCGAAAAACCATGGAGACAAGGGGTTCGCTACCGTTCAACCCTACCAACCGGCGGCTACAACCGACGTTTTTCGGGGCGTCCCGCCGATGGCTGGTCCGACACGGATTTCGAACGCCTGTTCGAAATTGTTGATATGCTGGAACGAAATGGATCGGCCGGGTTCTGAACGATCCTGCGAGACATTGCGGAAGGAGGTCGCATGACGCAACGTACATATGTCGCCATCGATCTGAAGTCCTTCTATGCGTCGTCGGAATGCGTGGAGCATGGTTTTGCCCCGTTGTCCACGCATCTTGTGGTGGCGGACGAGCGCCGTACCGACAAGGCCATCTGTTTGGCCGTCTCTCCGTCGCTCAAGGAATACGGTCTGCCTGGGCGGGCGCGGCTGTTCGAAGTGAAGGCGAGGCTCAGGGAGGTCAATGCGGCACGCCGCGCGAAAGCGCCCGGTGGCGTGCTGGTCGGCGAATCGTATGACGTCCGTGAACTTGAAGCCAATCCGAATCTGGCCGCGGGAGTGTTCATAGCGCGCCCGCGCATGTCCCACTATCTTGAAACGAGCGCGAAGATCTACGGCATCTACCTCAAATACGTGTCCGCACAAGACATTCACGTCTATTCGATCGACGAAGTGTTCATGGACGTGACATCCTATCTGCGCGCGTATGGCAAAGGCGTGCTTGAGATGACGCGCGAGATGATACGAAACATCCACGAACAGACCGGCATCACCGCCACGGCCGGCATCGGCACGAACCTGTATCTGGCCAAAGTGGCCATGGATATCGTGGCGAAGCATATCCAGGCCGGCGAGGACGGCATCCGCATCGCGCAATTGGACGAGATGTCATATCGGCGGTTGCTGTGGAACCACCGTCCGCTCACCGATTTCTGGCGGGTGGGGCATGGTTATGCGAAAAAGCTGGAATCCCAAGGGCTGATGACCATGGGTGATATAGCGAGATGCTCCATCGGACGGGCCGACGAATACTACAATGAGGATCTGCTGTACCGAATGTTCGGCGTCAACGCGGAACTGCTCATCGACCACGCGTGGGGTTGGGAACCGTGCGCGATCGCCGATATCAAAGCATATAAGCCGGCCGGCCACAGCATGAGTTCCGGGCAAGTGCTCACAGGTGCCGTTGGTTTTGAGACCGCACGACTGATCGCCAAGGAGATGGCGGACTCGTTATCGTTGGACCTGGTGGCCAAAGGTGTACGGGCCGGACGGATGGGACTGATGGTCGGATACGACACCGCAAGCCTCGACCCGAAACGACTCGGGGACTGCGGAACGCCGGAACTGACGGCGATCGCGGAGCGTGCGGCAGCCGAATACGACGGCCCCGTCTCCATCGACCGATACGGCAGGAGGGTTCCCAAGCCCGCTACCGGATTAGTCGGATTGGGGGAACATACGTCGTCCACGTCCCGCATCTGCGAAGCCGTCGATGAACTGTTCCGTTCGATTGCGGATCGTCGGCTGTTGGTGCGACGGTTGAACGTGGTCGCATCGGAACTGGCTACCGAAGAGGAACTGGCCGAACGGCGAACCGTTCCCGACTACACCCAACCCGACCTGTTCGCGGCCCTGCAGGAGGATGAACAGCCGCAGGATGCCGCGGGCCGTGTCGTTCACAGTGAATCGGAAACGGACGAACGTCACATGCAGCAAACCATTCTCGACATCAAACGCAAATTCGGGAAGAACGCCGTCGTCAAAGGCATGGATCTCTTCGACGGCGCCACCGGCCTGCAGCGCAACAATCAGATCGGAGGGCATGCCGCGTGAACCTGCAGCGCACCAATCGTTACGACGACATCATCAATCTGCCGCATCACCAGTCGAACACGCATGCCCACATGAGCTTGCGCAATCGTGCGGCCCAATTCATGCCATTCGCCGCATTAAGCGGTTACGACGACCTCATCAGACGGACCGCCGAATCCAGCAATGCGGCCGTCGAACGAGCCAACGCGCCCGTGAACCTCGAAGACGGTTACTTTTCCGCATGAGTGTCCGCCTGGCCGGCATGATGGTGCGATCGGCTTATTCCGGCATGGGATATGCATCATGCATCAGGGAGGAGAAGCTTTCGCTTGCCATGCCGTAGAACGCGCCGAGCAGCAGTTGCAGTGCCAGGTCGTGCGGCAGGTTGTTGTTGCTTGCGAGTGATGCGAGCAGCCCTTCGAATTTCTCTGGCGTGCTGTTCCATATCGAAGACATTTCTTGCAAGGTCAGCAGTTTCGTCGCCAGTTCGGGGAATTTCGGTGATGATAGCAGCCGATTGATGGTGGCGGTACGGTATTCGGGCATGGAATCGCTGTCGTGAGGGGTATCGCTTGCTGTCATGTGGCCGATTGTCGGAGCGTCGGCGGTCGTTTGGGATTCTGCCGATGCCGCAATCCAGGATTGGATGGCGGTGATGGAGCTGCTGCTCAAACCGGTGAATGCGCATGCGTGGCTCATCGAGTAGGTTTTTTCGTCCGTTTCACCGGTCAGATATCCGACGTCCACCCCAAAGAAATCGGCGATGGTCGACATGGTCTCGTACTTGGGAAACCCGATTTCGCCCGACGAGGTGCGGTTGCCGATGTTCAGCCATCTGCTGACGTCCTTCTGATGGAATTTCGTGAGGTACTGCCGATTCAATGCGCGTACGAGATCCAGTTGCGTGAGCCCCCGTTCGTCCATGCATTGCTTCAACCGCGTTCTCCAGCAGGCGCTGCTGCGTGCTGATATACCACTCATGGTATGGACCCCCTTCAAAAGACGAGTGAATTATAACATGTTACGTCATTGACGCTATAGCGGGGATGAAAGAGGATAGACACCAAAGGAGAGAACTCATCTGCTGTGGGGTTGACGACGCGATTCGCGTTCCGGGAAGGAGGGGAGAGGACACTCGCGAAAAAAACACGCCCCCTGATGACGGGTTCCGGAACGAGGCCGATTCATGGTCTTGGAATGGCTGAAAGTCAGCCGTTTCTCACGGGGAACGCCGTCAGAAAGGAAGCAAGATCATGTTCGCGCAACTGGCAAACACGATTCTGCACGGCGTACGCATATTCGAGGAGGCGGCAAAGGACACGACGCCAGTCGAGACAAATCGCTCCGGCCACGGCAATGATGCGTGGGACGGCCATCGCCACGGTGAGAATTCCCTCGAGAAAGGACACGACAATGACGTTTGATGACGAAGACAAGCCAATATCGCAGAACTTCACGGATGCGCAGGCATCGCGATCATCCGAAACCCCTTCCGAGCCGCAGCCTGCCGCGCAGTCGCAGGTCCGACAGCCGAATGCCCAACAGCCGTATGTCTCGACCGCTCCACCTGTGCGGGAGGTCCAGCCGGGGAAGCGTGGAAAACAGTCGAAGATCGTGGTGCTTGCCATCATCGTTTCGGCAGTGTTCCTGCTAATTGCATTGGTTGTGGGCTCCGCAAGCATCACAATGCCTCTCATCGTGGGACTTGCCGTTCTTCCCGCACTGTTGTCCATTCTGAGTGTGATCTTCACGCGGAAGAATGGCGAGGGCAAAGGGCGTATTGGTGCATTTGTTGCTGTTGGCGTCACCGTGGTGGCCATAGTGGTCATGGGTGGCAGAATGGCTGTCTATGCCGCGCATGCGAAGGCCGAGCATGAGGCTCTTATAGCGGAATCGTGCCAGCCGATTACTTGGCCGGATGGGGATTTCGCCAAGAAACTGCCGGCATTGGCTAATCAGAAAGGCAAGATCTATATCGATTCTTCTGATCGTGTTTCCATCGAATTGTGCGATGCAACGCAATCCTCCTTTGATACCTATGTAAAGGATGCGAAGAAAGCGGGATTTACCGTCGATTACGAAAAGTCCTCGTATAGCTACACTGCGAAGGACTCGGAGGGCAATGAGGTCACTGTCTTCTTTAGGGAAGATGAGGAGGATGGGAATACTATGCACATTACCTTAGAAGTCCCGGAATCCGATGATGATTCCGAATCGCAGAGTTCGGACGACCAGCAGCAGTCGCAGAATACGCAGCAGGACCAACAGGATCAGCAGGATCAGCAGTCGCAGGACACGCAGCAGGATCAACAGGATCAGCAGTCCGACCCAGCGCAGGTCAGTGCCGACTTCAAGGCTTCGATGGACAGCTACGAGCAGTTCTTCGACCAGTACGTCGAATTCATGCAGAAGTACAAGGATTCGGGGGATTCCGTCAGCATGCTCGCAGACTACGCGAAGATGATGGAGCAGTACTCCGACACCATGAACAAGCTGAATGCGGTCGATCAGAACTCGCTGAGCGCCGCCGATGAGGCGTACTACATCGAAGTGATGGGGCGCATCACCCAGAAGCTCGCGTCTGTCGCGTAGGGATTCGGAACAGCTCCGGGACCGTCGTATGGCGTTCCCGGAGCTTCTCTTGTATGTAAATAGAGAGAGGGTAATAGGTATATGGTTCTGGCAGTTCAGCAAGGCTATTTCGCATCATCTCCATCGACGGTTTACCAGGCCATCCGCACGATGCTGTCGACGAGCGCGACGTTCATGCTCACCGGTGCGGATGATGCGACTGGGACTGTGTCGTTCAGTGCTTATAACGGCGGAACATTCACCGCTGTGGTGAGTTCGCGGGAAGACGGGAGCCTAGTCCAGGTAAGCAGCGGGAACGATGACGAGACGCAATACATGCGGCATGTCAAGCAGTTCTTTCAAGACGTTGACGCGCAACTCAGCGTTCGAGCGGTCGCGCAGAAGAACGAGGCTGCTCAGTATGAGCGGAACAAGCAGATGCTGTTTATCGGCATTGGCGCCTGTGTGGTGCTGTTCGTCATCATCGCCATCGCGTACATGATCTGGGGAGAGAGCTTTCTCGGCTTGATCGAACTCATCATTATCATCGCGGTGATCTGGTTCTTTAAACAGCGCAAAGGAAACAAGGATGATAAGAGGAATCGGCGATGAGCGGGTACAAGCTTCAATCGGATGAGACGAAGGTCCTGACCTGCGCGCAGGTCCGCCGTTGCGGTGACGATCGCGAACAGGCATGTGTGGAATTGACTCTGACCAACAGGAACCTGATATATGTATGGCAGATCAGAAAGCTGTTCGGTAAAGGGACGGAGCATGAGGATGTGTATCCGTTATCCCGGCTTAAGGTGCTGGATGGGGTCGTGCAGGCGAAATACGCGGAAAAGAACGACCTTGCGGTATTGGATCTGCTCTTCGCCCCGGATGAGGTGTCGTTCGTGTTTGAGACCGGTGACAAGTACTCCAGCCGGAAACTGGTGGCCCAATGGTTGGATGCCATCAGTCAAGCCACCACAGGACTTCCATCCAGCCAGGCTGCGGAATTGCGCAAGACCATACCCAGCGTGGAGATGCTGGCGGGGGCCGTCAAGGGGACCCTTGATGTTTTCACCAAAACGTTCACCGGAAAGACGATGGATTCGCGGGAAACCACAGGAGAACAAGTCACGGTCAAATGCATCGGATGTAGGGCGCCTATCTCCGGGCGTTCCGGCATGACGATCCAATGCCGCTACTGTGACACCACACAGACATTGAAATAGTCGCGCTAACAGGTGAAGGGCATATGACATGGGCATTCTGCAGGCAATAGGTGGGGCGGTCGGCGGAACCTTCGGTGACCAGTGGAAGGA
>CAVEVJ010000263.1:0-2549 GCA_963619075.1 Acidaminococcaceae bacterium | reverse complement strand
TGCTCCGCGTGCCCCAGACTCGAATGGCTGCAAACCTGGAGCGCCGGCGTCGACAGCTATCAGCGTCCGGGCGTGCTCCAGACCGGATCCATGCTCACCAACGCGTCCGGCGCATACGGGCAAAGCGTGTCCGAACACCTGTTCGCCATGATGTGGACGCTCATGAAGAACCTGCACGTCTACGCAGGCGGCCAGGCCGAAGCGAACTGGAGCGATGCGGGCCGCGCATTGAGCCCGGCGGGCAGGACCGCACTGGTGGTCGGCACCGGAGACATCGGCTCGCACTTCGCCAAACTGTGCAAAAACGTCGGCATGGAAACCATCGGCGTGCGCCGTAACCCGGCGGTCGCGGCGGAAGGCATCGACCACATGGTGGGCTTCGATTCGCTCGAACAGGTACTGCAGTACGCGGACGTCATCGCCATGAGCGTGCCGTCCACCACGGCCACCCACCACCTGCTAAACGCCGAACGACTGGCGATGCTCAAGCCCGAAGCACTGGTACTGAACGCGGGCCGAGGAGACGCCATCGACCAGGAGGCCCTCGCGATGGCGCTCGCGGAAGGCAGACTGAGGGGCGCGGGCCTGGACGTTACCGAACCCGAACCACTGCCGGCCGACGCGCCGTTGTGGAACGAGCCGCGTTGCCTCATCACCCCGCATGTGGCGGGCGGCAACCATCTGGAGATAACGGAACGACGCATCATCGCCATCGCCCTGGGCAACGTGCGCTGCTACGCCAACGGACAATCGCTCGACAATCGCGTATCGCTGAAAGGCTGAGTCGAAAGTCCGTTCCTCTCAGGTTGAGTCTTTTATGCATGATGAGCCGAACGGCTGTTTCGTGATTGTGCATACAACCATGCACGATCACGAAACAGCCGGCTTTTGAGGCTCAGCCGTAAATCTGCGTGCCGAACGGCCACAAGGCCAGCTTGGCCATCTTGAACGACTGGATGCCGAACGGAATGCCGATGATGGTCATGCAATTGAGCAGCCCCGCGATCAGATAACCGATGGCCATCCATATGCCCGCCAGCACAAGCCAGACGAGATTGACCAGCAGCGAGCCGACGCCGCCTCCATACACCACGCTCTTGCCGAACGGCGTGAGCGTGAGCTCCGCCATCTTGAACGCCTGCACGCCCAGCGGAATGCCGATGATGGTCACACACAGCACCAGGCCAATGATCGCCCACCCGATGGCGAGCGCCAGTCCGCCGAGGATGAGCCATAGGATGTTTCCAAGGAGTCTCATAGGGGTAATCCTAGCGGATGGGGTTTGTCTTGCGTGAGGTTGTATTCTCAACGGCTGTTATGGATAATGAGTTGTTTGAGAAGGCGCCTGTTGCACGCGCGTATATGACGTTGGCGATTCCCGTTGTGTTGAGCATGATGGTCACGATCGTGTACAACACGGTGGATACGTATTTCATAGCCCATACGGGGAATACGGTCATGGTGGCCGGTGTGGCCATCGCCACGCCGGTGTTTACGGTGATGATCGCGTTGGGTGATATTTTCGGACTTGGCGGCAGTTCCGTGATCTCGCGCCTGTATGGTCAGGGCCGTTTTGACGATGGCCGTCGTCTGAGCGTGTTCTGTTTCTGGGGTGCGGTGCTGACGGGCATTGTGGTTGTCGTGTTGGGATTGGTGTTTCGCGATCCGATCCTGATGCTGCTTGGCGCCGATGATTCCACGTGGACGCATGCCTCGCAGTTCTATACGCTTATCATCCTCGGCTCGCCGTTCATCATCGTGTCGATGACGCCGACCAACCTGTTGCGCACGGAAGGGTTCGCCGCTCCGGCCACGGTGGGTTCGGTCGCGGGCACGCTCATCAACATCTGCCTGAATCCGCTGTTCATCCAGGTGTTTGGCTGGGGTGCCGCGGGTTCCGCCGGCGCCACGGTGATCGCCAACGTGTGCACGGACGTGTATTTCGTGTGGTTCCTGCTCAAGCACAGTCGTAATCTTTCCATTGATCCACGGCTTATGGTGCGGGCTCGTCGTCTTGACATCAGTAAAGGCGAGGCCGGCGGCATTTTCGCCATCGGATTGCCCGCGTCCATCACCAATCTCATGCAGAGCCTCGGCGTGATCATGGTCAACCTGTTCCTGCTGCCGTACGGCAACGACGCGGTGGCGGCCATGGGCATCGGCCTGAAGATCGTGATGATCGCCATCATGATTCTCGTGGCGTTCGCGTTCGGCGGCCAGCCACTGATCGGATACAACTACGGTGCGGGAAACATGATGCGACTGCGCAGCATACTGCGATTCGCATACTCGTTCATGTGCGCCCTTTCACTGGTCATGACGGTCGCGCTGTTCGTCGCCGCACGCCCGCTGATGGCGTTCTTCAGCACCGACGGGTCCGTGGTGGAATTGGGAACCGGCATGCTGCGCGTGCAATTGCTGAGCACCATCTGCGTGGCCGTGATGCTGGTGACCACCTGCACATTCCAATCCGCGGGCAAGGCGCTCGGCGCACTGGTGCTGTCCATCAGCAGACAGGGCGTGATGCTGGCCATCACCCTGTTCGTGGG
>CAVEVJ010000262.1:0-2557 GCA_963619075.1 Acidaminococcaceae bacterium | reverse complement strand
CAATTCTGGCGCCACCGCCGTCGTGGAAGGCGTGGGCGACCACGGCTGCGAATACATGACCGGCGGTACCGTGGTGATTCTCGGACCTACCGGACGCAACCTGGGCGCAGGCTTCTCCGGAGGCAACGTGTACGTGCTTGACCTTGATATGAAGCAGGTCAATCCGGCCGCGGCCAACAGCGGAGCGCTGCTGTTCGAATCCTTGGATGAGGATACGAACGAACTGGTGCGCGGACTCGTCAAGCAGCATGCAGAGGAGACCGGTTCCGCATTCGCCCAAGGACTGCTTGACGACTGGGAGAACAGCGCCAAGCGATTCACTCACATCGTTCCGAAGCACTTCCTCGCCATGCAGAAGGCGATGAAGGAAGCCGAAGAGAAGAACATAGATTTCAACACGCCCGGCGTCTGGGAACAGGTGTACGAGCAGGTTATGGAAGGAGCGCGCTGACATGGGAGATCCTCGTGGATTCCTGAAGGTCCGTACCCGTCGCGAACTAGCCGAACGCCCCATTGAGGAGCGCATCAAGGACTGGTTCGATGTCCACGCCGAATCCGGCCTGCAGCCGTGGACCACTGAACAGGCGTCCCGCTGCATGGATTGCGGCACGCCGTTCTGCATGAGCGGCTGCCCTCTCGGCAACATCATTCCGGATTTCAATGATCTGGTTCGCCAGGAACGGTGGGAGGACGCGTACAACCGTCTGTCCGAGACCAACAACTTCCCTGAGTTCACCGGACGCATCTGCCCGGCGTTGTGTGAGGCGGCCTGCGTGCTCGGCATTCACCAGCCGGCGACGATGGTGCAGAACGATGAACGTACGATTATCGACCAAGCCTGGGATCTTGACTATGTCAAGCCGCTTCCTCCGCAGCGTCTGACCGATCAGACCGTTGCGGTGGTCGGTTCGGGACCGTCCGGTCTGGCCTGCGCTCAGCAGCTCACACGAGCCGGCCACACCGTGGTCGTGTACGAGCGTGACGATGCCATCGGTGGTCTACTGCGTTACGGCATTCCGAACTTCAAGCTCGACAAGCGACTCATCGATCGCAGGGTGGAGCAGATGGAAGCGGAAGGCACCGTGTTCCGTACCGGTGTCGAGATCGGCAAGGACATCTCCTGGGACGATCTGCGTTCCCGTTACGACGCCGTGGTGGTGGCCATCGGCTCCACCGTGCCGCGTGACATGAACATTCCGGGCCGTGAGCTGAAGGGCATTCATTTCGCGATGGAGTTCCTGCCCGATGCCACGCGTCGCGTGTATGGCGTCAAGCCGGTGAACGACATTACCGCCGAAGGCAAGCATGTGGTGATCATCGGCGGTGGCGACACCGGTTCCGACTGCCTTGGTACATCCATCCGCCAGGGCGCGAAAGACGTTACCGTGCTGCAGATTATGCCGCAGGAGCCGGCTGAACGCCCGGACAACCAGCCGTGGCCGACTTTCGCGCGACTGTACAAGGAGACCACGTCCATGAAGGAAGGCGGAGAGTACGTGTACAACACGGATTCCGTCAACTTCGTAGGTTCCGAAGAAGATCAAAACAAGGTGAAGGTGGAGGATTCCACCGCGACCGAAGGTTTCGTGGCGGACGAAAACGGTCACGTCACCGGTTTGAAGGTGGTGAGCGTGGCTCCGGGCGAGAACGGACCGTTCACTCGACAGCCGGGCACCGAGCGCGTGATTCCGGCCGATTTGGTGCTCATCTCCGTGGGTTTCCTGCATCCGGACACCACCACACTCGTGGACCAGTTGCCAGTTGATCTCGACGGCCGTGGCAACGTGGCACGCAACGACAAGTTCGCCACATCCCAGGATGGAGTTTTCGCCTGTGGCGACGCCGGTCGCGGCCAGAGCCTCGTGGTGTGGGCCATTTCCGAAGGACGCTCCTGCGCGGCCGCCGTGGACGAGTACCTCACCGGTTCCACCGAACTGCCGGCGCCGATCGTCGCATCCAAGCGTCCGATGATGCTGCCTCGTTGACGGAGCATATGCTCAATCGTAAAGGATAGGCATTAAAGCGGCTTCCCTCATCGTAAGGGAAGCCGCTTTTCGTATGGCGCAAGGCGGGAAGCGAAGAAAAGTCGGTCATTTGACGTGCGCAAGACGGGAAAAACGGACGGTGTGGGGTAAAGTGGCATGCAGCAACACGTAACAAAGGAGTGCACAATGCCTAACCGTGCAGAGCGTCGAGCCCAAGCCAAGCAGAATCGCAGGGGAGTGCCGCAACAGTACGATCAGACCCGTGGCCGCGGACGTTCCGGCATGCTGGACGAATATCAGCTGCAGGAGAAGTCCCGCCGTCTTCAGGATGGTACGGATGGCCCATGGAAGCCGAGCGGTGGCACGGTCGAAAGTGTGGAAAGCACGATGACCACGAATCCCAACTACTCCAATCCCAAGATGTTCAAGGTCCCGCATTCGGTACGTCAGTGGTTCCGCGTCGTGAGTTGGGTGCTCATCGCGATCTCCGCGATAGCCTTTTTCGTGATCATGTGGCTGCCGCAGCATCCGATGTGGCTCATCGCCACTGTTTGCGGCGTCTTCGTGGTCGG
>CAVEVJ010000261.1:0-2939 GCA_963619075.1 Acidaminococcaceae bacterium | reverse complement strand
CATCCAGGCAGTCGATTCCACCATCAAGAACTTCGATGATGGTGATCTGGTCGAAGGTACCGTCGTCAAGGTCGATCACGACGAGGTCCTGCTCGACATCGGCTACAAGACCGAGGGCGTCATCCCCTCCCGTGAGCTTTCCATCAAGAAGGACGTCGATCCTGACGAAGTCGTCGAGGTTGGCGACACCATCGAGGCTCTTGTCGTCACCAAGGAAGACAAGGAAGGCCGTCTGATTCTGTCCAAGAAGCGTGCTCAGTACGAGCGTGCCTGGGGCGACATCGAGAAGATCAAGGAAGCCGATGGCGTTGTCGAAGGTACCGTCATCGAAGCTGTCAAGGGTGGTCTTATCGTCGACATCGGTCTGCGTGGCTTCCTGCCGGCATCCTTGGTCGAGATGCGCCGCGTCCGCGACCTGTCCCCGTACATCGGCCAGAAGATCAAGGCCAAGATCCTCGAGCTCGACAAGAACCGCAACAATGTGGTCCTGTCCCGTCGCCAGTACCTCGAGGAGACCCAGTCCGAAGTTCGCGAGACCTTCCTGTCCCAGCTCAAGAAGGGCCAGATTCGCGAAGGCGTCGTGTCCTCCATCGTCAACTTCGGTG
Source organism: Acidaminococcaceae bacterium (assembly GCA_963619075.1). GTDB lineage: Bacteria > Actinomycetota > Actinomycetes > Actinomycetales > Bifidobacteriaceae > Bifidobacterium. The sequence continues at coordinate 2,334 of CAVEVJ010000261.1, read as the reverse complement.
CATTCGTCGATCTGGGCGGTGTTGACGGCCTGATCCACGTTTCCGAGCTGTCTTGGAAGCACATCGACCACCCGTCCGAGGTCGTCAAGGTCGGCGACAAGGTCACCGTTGAGGTTCTCGACGTTGACCTCGATCGCGAACGCATCTCCCTGTCCCTCAAGGCAACCCAGGAAGATCCGTGGCAGCGCTTCGCCCGCACCCACGTTCCCGGCCAGATCGTCAAGGGCAAGGTCACCAAGATCGTTCAGTTCGGTGTCTTCATCTCCGTCGAGGACGGCATCGAAGGCCTCGTGCACATCTCCGAGCTGGCCAACCGCCACGTGGAGAACCCGGAGACCGTCGTCAAGCCGGGTGAAGAGGTGTTCGTCAAGGTGATCGACGTTGATCTCGATCGTCGCCGCATCTCCCTGTCCCTCAAGCAGGCCAACGACTCCGTCGATCCGGCTTCCGAGGACTTCGATCCGGCTCTGTACGGCATGCCGGCAGAGTACGACGAGCAGGGCAACTACAAGTATCCGGAAGGCTTCGACCCGGCAACCAACGAGTGGATCGCTGGTTACGAGAAGCAGCGTGAGGAGTGGGAGTCCCAGTACGCCGCCGCTCACGATCTGTGGGAGCAGCACAAGGAATTCGTTGCCAAGGAACTTGAGAACGCTGAGGCTTCCGCAGCTGAAGACGGCCAGGCTCCGAAGGAAGAGAAGGTCGAAGAGGTTTCCAACTACTCCTCCGAGAACACTTCCACCGGCACCCTCGCTGATTCCGACCAGCTCGCCGCTCTGCGCGACCAGCTGCTCGGCAAGTGAGTCTCGCTGAAATCGGAATAATCCGATTCGCGTAAATCTCTATCAAGGGCTCCATGTCATTTGGCATGGAGCCCTTGCACATATGTTGCGTCGGCAAGACATACAATGGCGATTGTGATGATTCGAATTGGTCTGACCGGTGGCATCGCGGCAGGCAAAAGCACCGCCGCGGCACATCTGCGTGAATTGGGCGCATTGCATATCGACTATGATGTGTTGGCGAGGCAGGTAGTTGAACCCGGGGGAGCGGCATTGCCGCAGATCGCTGCGATATTTGGCCCTCAGTCGCTTAATGCCGACGGCACGTTGAATCGCGGATGGGTCGCCGAACATGTGTTTGGCCGTAATGCGCTTCCGGGAGCCCGCGAACAACTTGACGCCATCGAACATCCGATCATTTATGCCGAAGCCCGGCGTATTGAATCGGAGCATCCCGAAGCGCGCGTCATCGTGCATGACATTCCGCTATTGGCCGAAGTGCTTGCCAAAGGCGAGATTCCCTTCACCTTTGACCATATCGTTACCGTTGAAGCGCCGATTGAGGAACGTGTCCGCCGTATGATCGCTGAACGAGGCATGACCCGAGAACAGGCCGAAGACCGCATCCGTCACCAGTCCACCCAGGTCGAGCGTGAAGCGATCGCCGATACTGTCATCGACACTTCTCAACCAATAGAACGAACGTATGCGATTATCGACGACTCATACGACCGTTGGATGCATAGGCCTACAAAGTGATGATTTCGTCGGCGATGTCGGAATCCTCCTCATTATGGGTCGTGTATATCACGATGGCGCCTTCATCCGCAAAAGATCGTAGATGTCCCATCACCATAGAGCGGTTGTCGGCATCAAGAGCGGCAGTTGGTTCATCCGCCAGAATGATACGCGGAGAACGTATCAGGAGTCTTGCGATTGCCACGCGCTGCTGTTCACCTCCGCTCAAGGTGTAAACCAACCGGTTGGCATATTGTTCCATATGCACTTTACGCAGGGCTTTACGAATAGTTGCGGTTCTGTTTCGTGCCGGAGTTCCTACACTGCGCAGTGCAAGCGACAGATTCTTGTATACGGTCCACTGCTCCACCAAGGCATAGTTCTGGAACATGAAGCCCATGACGTTGCGATGCATGAGACGCACCGTTCGAGAAGAAGCATTGACAAGTGATTGCCCATCATAGATGATGTCGCCTTCGCTGGGACGTTCCAATAAGCCCAACGTGTTCAACAACGTGGTTTTGCCGCATCCGCTTTCGCCGGTGAAAGCAATCAGCTGGCCGGGACTGAAGCGTAATTCCAACGCTGACCATAATGTGCGATTCGCGATGTGCCGTGTGAGATTATGAGTAACTAGGGAAGCGGTTGTCGATGACGTGGCCATGATGAGGACTCCTTGCAAGATAAGTAATTAATGATGAGGATCGCAGATGCGAATCAGGGATGTTTGATGCTATCCGCGCGCAGTCGAGAATCGTAAAGCACGGTAGACGCCAGCGAAACAATAACGAACAGGGCGGAAACCACTGCTACG
>CAVEVJ010000260.1:0-2535 GCA_963619075.1 Acidaminococcaceae bacterium | reverse complement strand
ACGCAGCGTGACCTGATATCCGTTGACCGAGCCTGCCATGATGATCTTGGTCTCGCCGGTCTTGATGTTCATCTTGAAGAGGACGCCCTGAGTGGCCACCGGGTGCTCGGTGTAGTAGTTGTCGCCGTAGAGAAGGCCGACGACGCCGTCGACCATCTTCTGGTTGTACTCCGCTGCGCCTTCCTCAGTGGACTCGTCCTTCAGAAGACCCATGGAGTCGAGCATCTTCTTGGCGTTGTTCTTGGTGATGCCGGTGCCACCGTACATGGTTCCGATATAGACCCAGTCGCCATAGCCCAAGGCAGAGAAGGCGTAGGACTGGCAGGCATCGCCGTCCAGGCTTGAGCCGGCCTCGGAAACCATACGGTCAATCTCGGATTCGGAGGCGTTGGGATACTTGGACTGCAGACGCGTCTTAATAACGGCAAGCTCGGCCTCGGTATCCTGCGTGGTCTCGCCATCGACATAGATGTGTTCGGTCACGCCGGTGCAGGTCTTGCCATCGGGATCCGTGTACTCGTAATAATCGACAAAACCGTCCGTGTTGCCGGCCTCGGAATCGGCATGGGAGACCTTTTCGAGCGTATAACCATTATTGGTATAGGTATACGTCGTCTCCAACTTTGAATTTGTTGCGTCCGATGTCTGAGACTCGGTTGCAAGGGCGGTGGATGGCACCATCATCGTCGCCACGAGGGCGGCGGTGAGCAGGCATCCCAGCTTCTTTCTCATTATTGCTTTGCCTTTCGTTATGCGCAAACAAGTCGGCGTACTGGCGGTGTGCCCGACCTGAGCTGCAAAGTCACGCAAATCGCTGGCATTCTGACGCCAGCAAAAATACTCTGACTTTAATATTTGTAGCGGATTCTAAGGACGTTCCAACACCCCTAGTCGGTGGCGTCAGACCCCCTAAAATCAGCGATCCGTTAATCAGGTCCAAGAAGACCTCTCTCGGCTTTTCAGGCTCGATCCTATCGATTGCCCCGCTTGGATACGACGGAGAACACCCGGATTCCAGCCGCCACCACGAGCGCAGCCAGCATCACGACCATCAGGAACGCGACCGCGCTACCGGTCTTCGCCATTACGGACTTGGACGTGGCTTTGGCTGAGGACTTGGACGAGGCCGCGTTGGACGAGGTATTGGACGAGGCGTTGCCGTTAGCATTGGAATTGTTTCCGTCGATCTTGCCGTCATCCTTCTTGCCATCATCGGTGCCGTCATCCTTGGAATCCGGAGCAGCCACACGCACGGTCTCGTACACGTCCGTAGACACGCCGTTCGCATCCATGGAAGAGGGAATCTTCACGATACCGTGCACGGTGAATTCCTGAGCCGCACGCTTCGACTTATCGAAACCGGTCGGAACGTCCCATACGATATCGCCAAGGGTCTGCTCGCCATTCACCGTCGTGATCATCACGGACTTGGCAAGAGGCCAGCAATTGTCGTCGCTATAGGACTCCTGTTCGGACTGATACTCCAACGCCTCGTCGAACGAGAGCTCCACCACAGGCAGCTGCGCCACCTCCTTGAGCTTCGGCCCTTCGGTCTGCGGGAACTGGACCATCAGGTACAGCTCGCCATCCGAACCGTCCGCCGAACCGGCACGTTCGGCGAAGTACGCGGTAGCCGCCGTGTCCTCACCGTTCAGGCTGACGACCAGATTGTCTGCCAAAAGATCGTCGAAATCATCACCCCATTGCGACACCGGGCCGCAATCGATGATCGCCGTGTACGTCGTCAGATATCCAGCCTTGCCGTCGTCTCCCGACGGAGACCATTCGACGGCTATGCCACCGTCATCGGCCGCGGCAACCGCGCGCAACGCGTCCGTCAAATTGACGGGATTGTCCAAATCGGACACATCCGCGCTCATCGACGAGATTGAGCCGGCAAGATTCTTGCCTGCCTCAGGTGCGTCCATACCCAGATCGAAGCGCGTGACGACTGGCGTATAGTACGCGGTCACCGTCAGATCATGGTCAAGATTGCTGATGGTGAACATGCCGTTTTGGGAATCGAATCCCTCAGGCGATTCGTCACAATCCCAATGGCTGAACAACATGTCGTCGATCACCGGCGCGTACACCGTCGTGTCGGTGCTGTCATGATAGACCGTGATCTCCGGCTCGTCGGAATCAGAGGATTCGGCAGAATCCTCATCCGCGGTCAAAGCCACGATGCCATCGGATGAGAGCGTATATGCGGACGTCTTGACGGAACCGTCCGAGCCGTCTCCTCTCGAAACCGTCTCGATGTTTCCGGTCACAGTGTTCGTGTTGTAATCGTCAAGCACATACAGTGCCATCGTCTCGTCGGAAATAACTCCGTCCTTCTCGGCCCATGCGGTCACCAGAAGAATCGTCTGGTCGCCCGCGTCTCCAGTGAGAGGAATGCCGACGGAAGCGTCGTAGTACTGCTCACTTCCATCCTCGACCTTGTACTTGATGACGGCGCCTGCAGTATCGCAGGTAGCGTGCGCGGTATACGAAGCGCCGTAAATCTGCGTGGTCGGCTCGTCAAGCACCGGA
>CAVEVJ010000259.1:0-8557 GCA_963619075.1 Acidaminococcaceae bacterium | reverse complement strand
GAGTATGCGATGTCAGTGGCGGTGATCAGCGGCACAACATCTGGATTGGGACGCGAATTCGTGAATGCGGTGATGGATGAATGTCCTGATGTCGATGAGATCTGGATGATTGCCAGACGGCGTGACCGGTTGGAATCCATTGCCGCCGAATATCCTCACATGCGGTTCGTGTGCTTGCCGCTTGATCTGGCTCAAGACGCCAGCTACGAGATGTTGAAGAATGAACTGGAAGCACGCAAGCCTGACGTTGGCGTGGTGATCGCCAACGCCGGCGTCGCCGGCGCCGGACTGGTGGCGCAATCGCAGCCGGAATCATTGGAACGCATGATCCGTCTCAATGCCATCGGTTCAACGATGCTTATCCGCTTATGCCTGCCGTATATGCGTCGCGGAACATTCATCATTCAGGTGTCGTCGGTATCGGCGTTTGCTCCGAATCCGAATCTTACGGTCTATTCTGCGACCAAAGCCTATGCGTCGTTCTTCGCCGCCGGCTTGCGTGAGGAACTGAAACCGCGCGGCATCAACGTATTGCGGCTGAATCCGGGTAATATGCGCACCGAAATGCAATCCGGCGTGGCCGATCATCCGGGCAAGGCCCACGGCAGTACCGCAGCCAAGCTGCCGTTCATCGACATGGCGAAATTCGCACGCATCGCGTTGCGCAAGGCGCGCGCCGGTTGCGCCTCCTATACCATGCATCCGGTGTACAAATCGTATCGGGTGCTCGCCAAACTTGTGCCGATGCGACTGTTAACGCCGTTCTCATGGGGCTGATAATAATCAAATGCTCAACGGGAAAGTGTGGAAACGACTAAGGAGGCGGATAGGCTGGAATCATGAAGGCAGATGAACAACGCGCCACCACCCGTTCAGGGCGGCGAATCCTCAACGGCATGTCGGATGCGTTGCTCGAAATGGTCAGTGAGCAGTCGTTCGAGCAGGTCAGAGTGAATGCCATATGCGAGCGTGCCGATTACCCCCGAGCTACCTTCTACAACTATTTCGCCGACAAATACGATCTGCTCGACCATTGCTGGGCGCGATTCGCGGCTTCGATGGAAACCCAGGATTTCGAAGGCGCCAGCGACGGATTCCATACGTTGTTCGACAGATTTGCGGATCTGTTTGACCGCAATCGCGAACTGATGAAGGCGATATTCTCGCACAACGGGCTCGACGGGGCGCTGATGCGTAGCCTTACCTCGTATTTCACGACGCGAGTGCGCGAATCATGCCGAGCCAACCATTGCTATCGACTCGAAGTGAGCGGTGGCGTGCCTCAGGACCTACTGGCCGATTTCTGTGCGAATACCATGCTGCTCATCGTGCGTTGGACGTTCCTGAGCGCAACTCCCATCGGTCGCGAGCAGGCGCATGACCTTATCGACCAACTCATCGTCAACACCGAAACCGGTTGTCCGGCATCACAGAAGAAGTGAGCCAACCTGCTTTGGCGAGCAATACCGGTTTAAGAGGATCGTGCTTCATCTCGTTCGCATCGATGGGAATGCACGCCTTGCCACTCGACCTATCCACAATTGCTTCGGAGCGTCCAATTGTTTCGGATTGCCCGAGTCCTTCGTCTGGACGATAGGTCGCAAGGTTGTTCGCTCAGCCTGAGTAAGTTCATCGCCATGCGTCGACTCCCCGTCGGTCATGTCAAGGTAGCGTTGCGCTGACTCGTTGACTGTCAATTTGACGCTGTCGTCGTACGGACCTTGATTCGGGTGACCTGGTACTTTTCCGGCGGGTGTGAGTACACTCTTTCGTGGGGTTTTCCCCGTTTGGCTTTTTGAACAATTTTCAATTTAACTGGTGCTGCACATGTATTGAGATGGTGGATTCTCCGCTCAATAAGCTGATTGCGCAGAATGGGGGATTCTCATGGTCAATAAACGTCGGCAGGATATCGTCGATATTCGTGCCATCGCCATCCTTGTGGTGATGCTCGGTCATAGTATCATCCTGTATTCGAGTTCATGGAATCTATATTCCACAAATGTGTCATGCCCCCCCTGGGCCATTTGAAGGATGTCATTAACGTTATTCAAATGCCGCTGTTCTTCTCTGTTTCAGGATTCTGCTTTCTGTACACCATCCAATCCTCACGCGGTTTCAGTGACTTCATCAAGGCAAAGGCGCGTCGTATCCTGGTGCCGTTCTTTGTCATCGGTTTACTGTGGATGTACCCGATTCGGATGCTGGTACGATATCCTGCGTATCAGGGGCATAGCATCATATATGTTATCTTCAAGGATATTGTCGCAGGTTACGACAATGGACATCTGTGGTTTTTGCCGACGCTGTTCTTGATGCTGGTCATCACGTGGATATTGAACGCGGTGGCCTCGCGAAGGGCGCTGTTCGATGTTCTGCTGATAGTAGTCGGTGTTGTCGGTCTTGCTTTCTTTCCCAGCGGAATTCCTTATGTCCGGGAATTCGGAATGTATTACCTGTATTTCGTGATTGGACTATTGATTCACGAGCATGAGGAAATTTTGCGGATTTGGACGACTTCTTTCGTGCCTTGGATTATGGTGTTGCTCACAGTGGGTCTGTTGATTGCCGTTGCCATGGGTGTTCGGAACGGCATGGTGACGAAAATAGCTTCGCTGGTGTTTGTCGTGACGTGCTACCGTATCACGCCGAATAAGTCGAATATGGTGATGCGGGCCATCAGCAAAAATAGTATGGGCATGTATTTGTTTCACTCGCCGCTACTGTATTTGTCGTTCGCATATTGGCCGAATATCAACCCCTGGCTGATGCTCGTCATCAATTTCTTGGGATTCGGGTTGATCGCATACGCTCTGACCGAGATTATGCGCAGACTGCGATTGTCTTTTGTGATCGGGGAATAAACGAATCGCCTCATGCTTTGGTACAGATGAGGACGGTGGCTGTTGTCGGACATCGCGAGGTCCCGAGGCGGACTCGGGACCTCAGAGGAACGCCAGAAATTTCGAAGCGGTAACCTTAGAACGAGATGTGTGGATCGTCAATGGGGGTGTGTCGTACAGGACGTATCCGGACGCGATTTCATCTTCTTCCGAGGGGTTTGCGTCCGCGGGACGCAACGCCAACGGAGCGTATATGGTGTATATGCCCATGCGCGCTGGGATGTGCATGGGCATATGGAAGAAGCCAGAAGGGGCGACGAACGGACTGCCGATTCCGTGGGCGGACTTCTCGCATAGCGTATGTAGTTTGGAACGCAAGTTGGTGAGGTGATGATTGTAATCATTACCTCACCAACATGTCTTAGAAAGAAATCGGCAGGGACATGAGTTCTCGTGGTTCGAGTTTCTTCAATCCGCCGCCGTATTCGCGGCCTCCATTGATTAATATTTCAGCGGGAATATTGTTCAAGGCTTTGCACATATCGTCTAGTCTTTTCTCAGACATTGAGGTTTGAGGGTATAGACCCAAGTATGTGTTGGTCATTGTTGCGTTCGAGCGATTCCTGATGAATCTGAAAGGCGTCTCCTTGGAACGGCTCATGTATGTGCAGATAATAGGAGCCGCTGTTGTTCTGCCGATTGAATACCACGGAGTTCGATGTCTGAGAATGTAACCGTTCCTGATCTTCTCCGGGCAGCTGGCGAGGTACTTTTGGATTGATGAGGGAAGCTCCGAATAAGTGGAGGATTTTGGTATGCTCAGCAAAGCGTCATCGGATTCTTTGGGCCAGCCGGATTCGTCGGATGTGACTTCCGGTAGATGAAAGGTTCTTGGCGAAGGCAGGATAGGCGATAGCCACTCATCTGATATGCCTGCTTTATGCCATTCACCACGCGGACGGATAAAGAATGAGTTCCCGCCGGTGGCGATACCTCGCTTGGCTCTAAAGTAGTCTCCTAGTACCTGATTGCCGGTTTCGGTCTGATCCGCATAACTCTCAAGATGCTGCCATTTTGGCATCCTTGATAAATTCTGCAAGGAGATTTCTACGGTTTTTCGAGGCGCTTGAAAATCGCCATATGTGAAGATGGCGCTTGCATTGGAACTGGGTTTTGTTTTTCGTAGAATCGCAACGCATGAAGTGACCAGTGCGTCGTCAAATTGAAGATTTTCCGGGTCGAAGAAATGTATGCGTTCAAGTGAGACAACTTGAGTCAGGAATTCACGAATAGGGGCACCGTAGTTAACCGAGAAAAGTTCGGATGGGATAAGCCATGATCCTACGCCTTCCTCTTTCAACATGCCTGTTCCAGTCAGTAGAAAATAAGCGTGAAGTCCGGCGAGTCCCGAGAGGCATACTCCGGAGAAGTTGGTGGTGAGCTGGGAATAAAAGCGCTTCTCCGATTGTGATAGATGATGATGCCGCGAATATGGGGGATTGGAGATTGTCGCATCAAATTGTTGTGACTCCAGTGACGCGTAATTAAAAAAATCATCGTTGATGATTTGGCAGGTGCTGCTCGACCATAATTGCCGTGCCGTTTTGTATAGCGAAGGGTCTTTTTCTACTCCAGTTATTTTGACTTGATCAGATATTGATAAAAGAGCAGAGATAAATGCTCCAGTGCCGCACGAAGGTTCAAGTATGGACGCATTCTTTTTTGTGCGTGAGAGCAGGTCTTTAGCGATGGCGGAAGCCAATGAATATGGTGTGGCAAATTGGCCATGCTCGTTTCGTTCTTCTCGAGAATGAGTGGAATCAAAGAGCTCTTGCTCCATTTGTCTGGCAATTTCAATTTTATTTTGCACAGGGCACCAACTCGTCAAAATCTTCGATACGATGTTCCCAGATCCAATCCATGTGATTGGCTGCTTCATAACCTAGATATGAGGCGTTAAAGTATCCACAGAGGAAAAGATAGAGTGTTACATCACCATAGGTTCCTCGAAGCTGGGAAACCTTTGTGTCTTCTTCTTTCCTGCGCTTGTTGGTGTTAGTCGCGTCTCCGGCGCACTTGCATTCGATCAGCAGTGGATGGTTGGAGCAGAACGGCATGATCGCCATGTCGACAGGAGTATTAACCATGCCGTCCGATTCATCTGTGGCATTTTTGTACATGCTGACGTTTTTATGATGGCTGTATGTGCCGGGTTCCATGTCGAAAGGCTGGACAGAAGAATCTTCAACCCGTCGGTAACCTCGCGCGTTCAAATATGCGTCGAGTTTGGATAGCTGTCGGCGCTCTTGTTCGTTCCGGATACGCGGATCAGTCAAAGAACCGCACAGACGATCTCCGATGACGCAAGAAGCGATTTCGATTTCACGCTCAGAGGGTCGTGTTCCTTCCTTGACCCACGTGCAAAGTTGGGTGTCGGCCAGATATTTAAGAACGGGGATGATGCGGCGAATGGCTTCTCGACGCTGTACGCTGGATCGTCCTCGGGGAACTTTGCCCTGTTCCATGGACTGAACAATGGTTTTGCTGACCTGAGCGAGGCCGGCGAGTCTTTCTCGGGCGATGGGTGGGGCGCAAAACATGCGAGCTATCGCAAGGTCTTCAGGGTTGTCCCAAAGATACTGCTCATCAAAATGGCGAAGATAATCGGTCTTATCCAGAAGTCGTTGAACGCCTTCAATGCACTCGCCTCGTGCAGATTGGTATGTGATTGGAGCATAATCGAAGAACCAGTCGTTGTACTGCAGGATCGATGTTCGTGTGTCCTCGTTCCAGCGGTTGGGCTTGTCTGCGTTTATCACAACAAGTGTCTCCCTGATGTTTTGGATGGCGTAAAAGAAACAGATTAATTACCATGGTACTGGTTGGTTTGTCAGAAGGCGGAGATGATGAATACGCTCTCAGTTAAATCAAGTAAATATCTGATAATTGTTGTATTCCCATGTTGTGCACGCTGACGCGCAGGAAGGAGATACCGGAATTTCCGGACCTATGGTGTGTGGATGGATGGTGGAACGCGAAAAGGCCAGGAACCAACCAATTCCTAGCCTTTCACTGGTAGTGGAGCAAGGATTTGAACCTTGGACCTCACGAACGATCAGGCGGTCAAGGGGCCGAACAGATGCTCGTGCAGTGAGGGACGCATCACATTGTCGAAGTCGCCGGATTCAGGGCATTGGACGGCGACGACCAATCCCAGCTTCGGAAGCACGGTGGTGATCTGGCCGTACGCGCCGTCGGCACGATACGCGCCGTCGTACGGAGACATCCAGAACTGATAGCCGTAACCGCAGGTCCAGATATTGTCATGCGGCGTTTCGATCTGCTTGGCGGACGCGGCGGTCACCCACGACTCGCTCACTATGCGCTCGCCGTGCCAAGTACCGCCATTCAGATACACCTGGCCGAGCTTGAGCATGTTCCCGAGTTTCATGAACATGCCGGATCCTGCGGTCGGATGACCTTGCGGATCGCACTCCCAAAGAGGCCACCCCTGGTCCAATCGTGAGAAAACCGTGCGATACAGGTATTCGCCAAGATGCTCGCCGCATGCCTTCTCAAGCATCCGGCCCGCCAAGTACGAATCGGCGGATGAATAGCAGAACGCGCTGCCCGGCTCCACCTCAACCTTCCTAGAGAACATGTACGCCATATAATCCGGCGCTCCCACGCCGCCGCGACGGTCGGGATTCATAAGATACGCGTGATTGAATCCGCTTGACATGGTCAACAGATGACGCAACGTGATATCAAACAATTCCGGCTGCGCATCGGCCGGCACATATTCCGGAAACGCATCCGCCAGCTTGTCGTCAAGTCCCAGAATCCCCTCATCGACGGCGATTCCGATGGCGGTCGACACATAGCTCTTCGTATGGGAGTAGATATTGCGTTCCTGGTCGGGTGTGAAATGGTGCTCCGCGATGACCGAATCGCCATCGGCGATGGCCACTGCTTCGATCGGCAGATCATCGCTGTCGACGAGATTCACGAAATCATTGAAGATGGTGACGGCGTCCATAAGAATCTCCTTTGATGCCACGGGAAAGCACAGGAACGATTATAGCGACGTCAAACGATTTTCATCAGGGATATCGTGTTTCTTGGACGGGTTGTCGATGGTCGGAATCGTACGTGGACGTCGACGCCAAACGCAGAGCGGACGATTGACGGTCATCAGCACACACTGCTCGGTACGTACAGATACCCGGAGGAATGGTATTCCGCGGTGGCCGCAAACTCCACGGGCGCACACTGCCCATCATGTACGGATGCCCGGTGCAGGCATACGCCTCAGATGATAATCCCCTCGCAATGATCGACCTCATGCTGAATGATCTGCGCGGTGAAACCGGTGAATGTGGCATGGCGCTCGCGGAATTTGCGGTCGAAATACGTCACTTCGATGCGATGGTGACGTACGGTGTGGCGTTCTCCCTGAAGGGAAAGACATCCTTCAGCAGTGTCGAACGCACCATCCCTTGCGGTGATTTCGGGATTGAACATGATGAAGATGCGGCCGCCGAAATCCTCGTCCACGAAGGCGATGATGCGCTTGGAGACGCCGATCATGTTCGCGGCCATGCCGACGCAGCCATCTCGGTGCGCTTCGAGGGTGTCTTTGAGGTCCTGTGCCACGGCGAGATCCTCATCCGTGTTCCGTGCGTCCTGGGAAGGTTGCTTCAAAAACGGGATGGACGTCATGATTGCTTGCTGCATGCCCTGCTCTTTTCCTCTCCGTGTGACGATTTCTTCGTTGGTGCGTATGGCGTGATGTGCTCGCTTATAGATGGCGATCTACCTTTAGACGGCGACCTACTTTGTTAGATGGCGTGTCTGCGTTATGTTTGCGGCCAATACTCGCCACCTATATATCTATAAGCGAGATGCGATCAATGCTGGTAGGTCCAGCGCCCGTTTAGCATGGTACCGACTATATGTTCGGGCATGGCCTGCATGGATTCTGGGGTGCCGGCGATGTTTGGGTCGCAGTCGAGCAGCACCAGATCGGCGTCGTCCCCGACCTGCGGATCCGTGCGTCCCTGTGCGGTGGATGCCGCAAGAGCGCTTTTGAAGTCAAGGCGTTGTTCCGGCTGGAACGGTTCCCGGTCGGAGCTTTCCGTGCCGAACACGGCGGCGGAAATCGCCAGCCATGGGTCAAGGGGCGCGACCGGCGCGTCGGAGCCCATGAGAAGTTTCGTTCCGGCCTTGCGCAATGCGTTGAACGCATAAGGGACTCCGGCCGGATTGCCCCAGAACCGCGTGATGACATCGCGGTCATCCATGGCGTGCTGCGGTTGGACGCTTGCTGCGAGTCCGAGCCGCGCCAGTCTTGGAATGTCGTTTTGCTTAAGCATCTGGGCATGCTCGACGGAACCGTGGGTGTGGGTGCGTTCCGCACAGTCGAGCACGATGGCGTTCGCCTCGTCTCCGATGGCATGGCAGGCGATGTCGAAGCCATGTTCGGTGGCCAAACGCATGTAGGATTCGATTTGCTCCGGCGTATAGCTCAGGGTTCCGAAGGTTTCCGGAGTGATGCCGGAGTACGGTGTGGAGCAGTAGGCGGAACGAGTGTTCAACGAGCCGTCCGAGATCATCTTCATCGCGCCGACGTGGCCGAGTCCATGGCTTCCCGGCAGCTCGTCTCCGGTGTGCCACCCGTCGTCGATGGCTTGCTGGAGACGTTCGGGATATAC
>CAVEVJ010000258.1:0-2474 GCA_963619075.1 Acidaminococcaceae bacterium | reverse complement strand
ATCCGGAAGACATCAACGCCACCACGAAGGACATCACCTCCAATCCGAAGAACCTGCAGTTCAAGGAACTTGAGGCCGCTGTCGTGCCGACCGTCATCGCCGACGTGGACATCGCGGCCCTGAACGGTAACTACGCCATCCAGGCGGGATTCGATCCGACCACGGATACGTTGGCAACCGAAAAGGCCGGAGACCTGGCCGCGGATACCTACCAGAACATTCTCGTGGTGAAGGAAGGCAACGAGAACACCGACAAGACCAAGGAGCTCAAGAAGGCCCTGAAGTCCGACGAGGTACGCGATTACATCAATGAGACCTACAAGGGTGCCGTGGTTCCGGTCTTCTAAGACCAGCCATACGCCGACAAAATACAAATCCAATGCCGCGGGATATCATCCTTGCGGCATTGACTGCTATTCCGGCATGTCCCGTCAAAACTTGCACGAAGCCAGCGATTTGGCGGCATGCCGATTGAGGAACGGACAATATGATTCAGATCGACCATCTGTACAAAAGCTACGGCAGTGGAACCGAAGCTCATGAGGTGCTTCATGACATTGACCTGAGCATTGACTCGGGCGAAGTATTCGGCATTCTCGGCTCCTCCGGCGCAGGCAAATCCACGTTGGTGCGTTGCATCAACCTGCTGGAACGTCCAACGAGGGGCAAAGTACTTATCGACGGCAAAGACATCACCAACGCAAAAGGCAAGGAACTGGCCGAAGTAAGATCCGGAATCGGCATGATCTTTCAGAATTTCAGCCTGTTCCAACAGCGAACCGTACTACGCAACGTAACATTCCCACTTGAGCTCAGCCATACACCGAAAGCCAAACGAGAGGAACGAGCCAGATATCTGCTCGACCTTGTCGGCCTTGCCGACCTCGCCGACCGCTACCCCAGCCAGCTTTCCGGAGGCCAACAGCAGCGCGTGGCCATTGCACGAGCATTGGCCGACAACCCGTCCATCATGCTGTGCGACGAAGCGACCAGCGCACTCGATTCCACCACCACCGTGCAGATTCTCGACCTGTTGCGCCGCATCAACCGCGAACTCAACGTGACGATGGTCGTCATCACGCATTCACTGTCCGTGGCACGCAACATCTGCGATCGCGTGGCCATGATCGACGGTGGCAGAATCGTGGAAATCGGCGACACTGAAAAACTGTTCGCCAATCCGCAAAGCGATATTCTCAAAACCCTGATCGCCGACGCCGAAATAACGAACAATCGTCACGACCGTCATGCCGACACGATAACCAAGAAAGAGGTGAAGTGAAATGGGACAGGTGATTTCGCAATTCATCGCCGACTATGGCGAACTGCTGATCGAAGGCGTACGCGACACGATCATCATGACCGCGGTGGCGACGTTCCTGGCATACGTGATCGGCCTGCCGATCGGCGTGCTGCTCATCACCTCCGCAAAGAAAGGCATCCGCCCGAACGCGGGGCTCAACACCGTGCTCGGCTGGATCGTGAACATCGTACGATCCGTACCGTTCATCATCCTGCTGGTGGCGTTGATTCCATTGACCCGCCTCATCGTGGGCACTTCCCTCGGTGTTCCCGGCGCGATCGTGCCATTGGTCGTCACCGCGGCGCCGTTCGTGGCTCGCGTAGTGGAACAATCGCTCGCCGAAGTGGACGGAGGCCTGATAGAAGCCGCGCAAAGCTTCGGCGCGAGCAACCTGCAAATCGTGTTCAAAGTATTGTTGTTCGAAAGCCTGCCGTCATTGATCCGCGGCGCCGCGTTGACGTTCGTCACCCTATTCGGATTCTCCGCCATGGCCGGCACCGTCGGCGCGGGCGGACTAGGCGACATCGCCATCCGCTACGGCTATCAGCGGTATCAGTACGATGTGATGACCGTAGCCGTAATTCTGTGCGTCATTCTCGTGCAGATCGTGCAGACCATCGGCGACGTGGTATCGAACCACATCGATCATCACGAACGCTGAAACCATTCGCGTTTCCACGGCGGGACCGGACCAGCATGGCCAAGTCCCGCCTTTTTTATGAAGCTTTGCGATTGTTTCCCTCGTGTAACCTGGACGTCTTTTTTCGTAATATCCGAAGACCACATCGTTAACCGACGAACCCTATTGTGCAAAGCACGAGTTTTCTTCGTTTTCCTTGATACCAAAACGTCGGGCGGCGGAGCCCGAAGGCTTCGCCTTGGATGTACACATATCGCGTCGTACGTCCAAACCTGACGGTTTGAGAGGCGCGACGCCAGCAGAGACAAGGATGACATGGAATATTTCGATCTTCTCATAAAAAACGCGACCATCTGCACCATGGATGTGGGCAAAAACGTCATCCAATGCGGATACGTCGCGGTCAAAGGCACGAACATCGCAAGAATTAGTGAGGGACCGGCTCCGGAAAACATCACCGCAAGCAAGACCATCGACGCTTCCGGGCAAGTACTCTTTCCCGGCTTCATCGACACTAACACGCATATCTTC
>CAVEVJ010000257.1:0-9599 GCA_963619075.1 Acidaminococcaceae bacterium | reverse complement strand
TTTCTTGGTTGTGGTGCGTGCATCGCCGGCTCTTCCGGTTTTGCTGGCGCGTTCGCTCGCGTCTTCTTCTTCCAGAAGGTCGCCGAGGGAAGGTTGGATTGCGGTTTCACTGGCTTTCGATAATCCGGAGACGCTCATGCCGGCCAGTCGTATTGGCCGGGTCAGCGATATCGCCGATCGGGAGGTTTCCGGCATTCCCAAGGCGTTGAGCAGCAGTCCCACGCATTGCGGGTATAGGATGCCGGCCGCGTCCGTCGGTTGTTCAAGTGTGTGGCCTTTGGTGGCGTAGCTTAGGTCGGGGAATCGGATTTTCACCGTGATTTTGTGTGCCGTCAGCCCACGTTTGCGCAACGTTTCGGCAACGTCGTTGCAGCACCAGCGCAGCATGGAGCGGACTTCTTCCATGCTTTGGGTGTCTTTGTCGAATGTTCGCTCGGCTCCTATCGATTTTTCCGCACGATGTGTGGTCAGTGGCCTTTCGTCAAGGCCGTGGGCGGCCAAGTGGAGGTTGCGTGCCGCGATTGGGGAGCCTGTGGCTTCGGTCAATGATTCGATGCTTGTTCTCGCCAGATCGGCGACGCTGTTGATGCCCCATGCGTTCAGGCGTTTTTCCTGCGCGGGTCCGATGCCGGGCATGCCTCTCAGCGGCATCATCTGCACGAATTCGGCGTGTTTTGCTTTGGGAATCATGAGGATGCCGTCGGGCTTGGCGTTGGTCGAGGCCATTTTGGCTACCAGTTTGTTGGCCGCTATGCCTACCGAGCATGTGATGTTGTATTTCGAGCGCACTTGTTCGCGGATCCATTCGCCTATCGTCTTCGGGCTTTTCCACGCAAGCAGCGCCGATGAGACGTCCATATAGCATTCGTCGACCGACACCCGTTCGATGCGGTCGGTTATCCGTTCGAACACCTCTTCGAAGATTCTTTCCGACATTTCACGGTAGTAGCGCATGTCCACGGGCAGGAAGATGCCATTCGGGCAGAGTTTTTGCGCTTTTGCGCTTGACATGGCCGAATTGATGCCGTATCTGCGCGCCTCGTAGCTTGCCGCCGATACCACGGAACGGTTGCCGATGCCGATGATCACCGGTTTTCCCGCGTATTGCGGATGTCTTGCCACTTCCAGCGATGCGTAGAAGGCGTCCATGTCGATGTGCAGTACGGTGCATCCGGTTTCATCGTGACCCCAGTCACGCTTGGCCGCTGCGATTCTCGGTGCCGTGCTCATGATTCCATGATAAGTGAGAATCACGGTTTTTAATACATTTGTTCGAATGACCTGCTGTGTTGCACGTCATCGACGCATAGGCGGCGCGTCTTTTCGGAAAAGCCGCTCAGTTGCATCTTCGGAGTAGTCTGATTCGCCGTGAAGAACATGATTGTGCGCGCTTTGAACCGGATGCCGGTTTTTCTGATAGTCATCCTTGAAGCAACGTTGATTTACAGCGCGACCGGCGTGGCGAAGGTCGCGTTCACCCAGCTCGACGCCATTTACGCAGCCTGGTATCGGGTCGGCTTTATGGCGATTCTGCTGCTTATATGGCGCAGGCCCTGGCGCAAACGCGACCTCCTGCCGTCAACGGCCCGTGATTGGGGCTTCCTGATCGCTTTCGGCGCGTCCCTGGTGACGATGAACACCATGTATTACGTGGCGATCAGCAATATGGACATCGGCATCGCCACCGCCATCGAATTCGTCGGACCTCTTTCCGTGGCCGTGATCACCGGGCACAGCTGGAGGGAACGGGTCGGCATCCTGCTTGCGGCATCGGGAGTGGTGCTGCTCGCCGGCATCTCCCTGAACGGCACGGGCGGAGGCAACTTCCTCGTAGGCCTGATCGCCATTCTTATCGGCGGTTCGATGTGGGGATGCTACATCGTTCTGGGAGGCAAAATCGCTTCGAAAGGACACCCCATCGACACGTTGTGTGTGGGCACCACGTTGGGATGGATTCTGCAATCCGTGTTCCTCGCCCCCGGTGCGGTATCGCACGTGATCCATCCGAAGGCCGACGCCACCTGGCTGGTCGGATTCAAAGGTACGGCAATGCTCATGCTGGTACTTTTTCTGGTTTCGCTGTTCGGCTCGTTCCTGCCGTATCTGACCGATCAGGTGGTGATGCGCCGCATTCCGTCCGATCGTTACAGCGTGATGCAGTCCATCAATCCGGCTATGGCCACGCTTATCACGATTGCGTTCGGCGAACTACCGAGCTTCGGTGAATGCACCGGAATCGCCCTGGTCATAGCGGCCGTGGCCGTGACCTTCTCAAGCGACAGCAATCCAATGTAGGCATTCGCCCGAATGCCGCCGTTTTTCAAGAAGAATCCTCTCATATTGAGGGATTTTTCCAGAATATGGTGTTTTGTCTTCATATAGATGGTATAGTTACATGCTGTTGCGTCGATTACGATTGACACAACAGTGGAGTCATGCCTGAGTGGCCGATAGGGGCACCCTGCTAAGGTGTTAGTCGTTTTTAGCGGCTCGAGGGTTCGAATCCCTCTGACTCCGCCATGAGGGTTTCCGGTAAAAGTCGGAAGCCCTTTTTTATGCGAAAACGGCCATTTTCCAACGTTTCCAGGCCATACTCGAAAACCCGCGACGTGCACGAATATGCACGAAAGCACCCGTTTCAGGTACCCATAGACGCGGTTTATAGTCTCCGTAACTACCGTTTTAACTACCGGGTTCAGCACACCACCCCGGACTTCACCCCCCTCGTGCACAACTCGATATTACGGCCATATCCTACGGGTTGTGCACAAAAGGGGGCATACGCTGTCACTGCTCGCTAAATTCACACAATACCAAAACGGCCATTTTCCAACGATTTGAGGTCCTCACATCCAAACGGCTGCCGCATACACTGCGCACAACTAGGAAATATCGGCCTTTCTTGGGAGTTGTGGTCGAAAAGGGGTGTCCGGCCCAAACCAAACCGTTTTCAGCGAGCCAGTCTTTCGGCCGCGGACTTGATCGCCTCATCGCTGGCCGTGGCGGAGAATCGCAGATATTCCGGAGCCCCGTAGAACTCGCCGGGACTTGCGATGATACCGATCTCGGCAAGCTGCCGCATATCCTCCCAGCAATCGCCCGACTTGGCCATCACCCACACGTACAACGCACCGTCCGGCATATCCGTGCAGTATCCGTAAGCACGAAGCGCACTCACAAGGATTCCGAGACGTTCCCTGTAGCGTTCACGTTGCGCCTTGACGGATTCCAGATCGCGCAGTCCCACGGCCATAGCCGCCTGGACGGGTCCGGGAATGATCTGGCCGATCTGCTTTCGGTAAGCCGCCATCGGCTCCACCAGAGATGCGTCCCCGGCAACGAACGCGGTCCTGTAGCCGGCCATATTGCTTTGCTTGCTCAACGAGTAGAGCACCAGAACACCATCCGCGGATCCGCCGCACACGTCGGATCGCAAGGCGCACGGAGTGGATTCCAACACGTCGCCGGTCGGCTCGTCCCATTGCATCAGCGCATAGCATTCGTCGGACAGCACGACAGCCCCGATCTCACGCGCCGCGGTCACAATGCCCGCCATCTGTTCGGCGCAATACACCTCTCCGGTGGGATTGCACGGCGAATTGACCCACACGGCCTTCACGCCGGCCACGTTCTTCCAGGAATCGACGTCGGCCACGTTCCGAACCTTCAACGTTTCGGCTCCGGCGAGCTGCGTGCCGATCTCGTACGTAGGATACGAGACCTCGGGCTGCACGACCACGTCTCCCCCACCCAATCGCAGCAGGGACGCCATCAAGGCGACGCCTTCCTTCGACCCGACCGTCGGCACCACGGACGCGCCGATCCGCTGCAGATCGACGTCACGGGTCTTACGGAACCACTCACCGATCGCATCCCGCAAGTCGGCGGTTCCAGCGGTAACCGGATATCCGTACGCATTCGAATCGTTCGATGCCGCGGCCAGCGCCTTGCGGACCGAATCGGGCACGGAATCGACGGGAGATCCCACCGACAGATCGATCATGCCGCCGAACGCGGCCTTCGCCGTGCGCTTGTACGAAGCGATGCGGGACCAATCGTATGGCGACGAGAATTCATGAAAACCCATCCGGCACTCCTTTTACGTCGTATCACCACGAAAATCGCGGTCGGAATCGTCCGACAACCTGTTCAAGCATACGACGAAGGCCGCCACTGAACGTGACGGCCTTCCACCAATATGAAATACGCCTATTCGAGCGCCGACATCACTGGTTCTGCGGCGGCAGGGCCGCAACCTGCTCCGGATCCTTGCCGAACGGGCCAGCGGCGGAAGCTCCGCCCATATCTCCCACTTCGGCGAAGAAACCGACGGCCGCGTCCTTGTACCAAGCCCACTCATCGGGCAAGTCATCCTCATAGAAGATGGCCTCGGTCGGGCACACCGGCTCGCAGGCTCCGCAATCCACGCACTCGTTCGGATTGATGTACAGGGAACGGGAACCCTCGTAGATGCAATCGACCGGGCATTCGTCCACACAGGCCTTGTCTTTGACGTCCACACAAGGCTGAGCGATAACATACGGCATGGTTACCTCCTCAACAACGACATGTACTGTTCTAGGTTACTCTTGCTTGGCAACTTCGAGTTCTCCGGTGCCGAGCCGGGCGTGGCGGTATCCGTAGCCGAAATAGATGGAGAAGCCCACGATCAGCCATACCACGAAGCGAATCCAGGTGATCACGCTCAGGTTGAGGATCAGACACACGTTGGCGAGCGCGATGAGTATCGGGAGCCACGGATTTCCGGGCATGGTGAAGGCGCGTTCCAAGTCGGGACGCTTCTTGCGCATGATCGGGATGGAGATCGCCACCAGCATGAACGCCGAAAGCGTGCCGATGTTCACCATGTCGGCGAGGATGCCGACGTCGCAGCCGGATGCGATCAGTGCCATGACCACGCCGACCATGATCTGCAGCCATACCGGCGTTCCGCGCTTGCCGGTGTGGCTCAACGCGCGTGGCAGCAAACCGTCACGACTCATGGAGAACACCACGCGGGTCAGACCGAGCAGCAATACCATGACCACCGTGGCCATACCGATCACAATACCAAGGCTGATAATCGTCGCGGCCCAGTCGGCGCCGACCATCTTGAACGCCACTGCCAGTGACGGATCGGATTGCGCGGCGAGATCCTTGTAGGAGACCATTCCTGCGGTGACGACGGCCACGAGGGTGTACAGCACGATGACCGAGCCCAGACCCACGGCGATGCCCAACGGCACGTTTTTCTTCGGATTGATGGCCTCTTCGGAAGCTGTGGCCACCACATCGAAGCCCAGGAATGCGAAGAACACGAGGGCCGCGCCGGAGATGATGCCGGTCACGCCGTAAATGCTGGGTTCCATGCCTGTGGCCCACTGCCATAATGGTTGTTCCATAATGGCCGACATTCCGGATCCGTCTGATGTGGCGGGCTCGCTCGGCGCGATGAATGGCGTGAAGTTCTCCGCTTTCACGTAGAAGAAGCCCACGACCACGATGAACAGCACGATGGCGATTTTCAGCACGGTGAGGGCGCCGTCCACACGCGCGCCGATTTTAGTGCCGAGGACCAGCAGCGCGGTGAAGAACGCGACGATGACGATTGGCGCGACATCGAAATGGAACGAGCCGACCGTAACGTTGGTGTTGAGGTTCCATCCGACCAGTTCGAAGAACTGGTTCAGATACACACCCCAGTATTTGGAGACGACCGAGCCGGCCATGAGCATTTCCAGGATGAGGTCCCATCCGATGATCCATGCCACAATCTCGCCGACGGTGGTGTAGGTGAAGGTGTAGGCGGATCCCGCAACCGGAATCATGGATGCGAATTCGGCATAGCACATCACGGATGCGCCGCACACCACGCCTGCGATCAGAAAGCTGACGACCACGGCGGGACCGGCATGGAATGCTGTCGCCTGCGCGCCGACGGAGAAGATTCCCGCGCCCACAGCGACTGCAACGCCCATGATGGCCAAGTCCCACCAGGTCAGATCTCGTTTGAGCGAATGACCGGCCTCCCCCGTCTCCGCCAACGTCTGTTCAACGGATTTCTTGCGAAATACGTTCATATACTCCCCTTCTTCCACTGCCGCATAGCCTTTTGTGGCCAGGCTTCCGTGCCTTGGAACAAGAAGCGAGTATAGAACATCGTTACAACCTTTACGAGGTCTCTTACGAGGACCTTTACGAGGATGCCCGGGCGGATTATCGCAGATCCATGCCGATGACGACCGGTTCCGGCACCAGATGGATGCCGTATGCCGTCTCAACGCCGTCCTGTACGGCTTTGGCCAACTTTGCGATGTCTTGCGCGCTCGCACCGCCGCGATTGGTCAGAGCAAGCGTGTGCAGCGTCGACAGTCCGGCCGTAGCGTCCTCGCTGACCTTGTATCCCTTATGGAATCCCGCATGGTCGATCAGCCAGGCGGCCGAGGTCTTGACGCCTTCGGTGCCGTCCGGCAGTGCCGCGTCGAAACGCGGGGCATCCTGAGGCAACGATTGGGCCTGTTCGACGGTCAGGATCGGATTCATGAAGAAGCTGCCGCAGCTGTGCCGATTGAAGTCCGGCTCATCGCTGCCGGACTGAGTACGCTGCGCGTCGTGCGCGACCGCCACCAATTCGGCTTTTTTGGTTTCCCTCATGCTTTCGGTAAGGTATCGATGCGAATCCTCCAGCATGCCTTTCGCTGCACGCACTTTGAGCACGGCGTCACGAATGTCTTTGGTGTTCATGCGGTCGCCCACCTCGACGCCAAGCGCTTTGGCGAGCTGTCCGTATCCGACCGCGCCCGTACCGCTGTGCGTCAGCGCGAAGGTGACCGACAGCACCACGTAACGCGGTGTCGGGAAGAATCGTTCGGACGGCTGCGCGGGAGCGGTGTACATGCTGGATTTCAGCGTGCTTGACCGGTATCCGAACCGCAGGTCTTCGGAACCGAGTTCCAGGATTCGTTTCTCTTCGCGGTCCCACACTTCCACGCTTTGCACGCTGGAAGCCACTTCCTGGCCGTATGCGCCGATGTTCTGCACCACGGATGCGCCCACGGTTCCGGGAATGCCCGAAAGCCCTTCCACTCCCTCAAGGCCGAGGTTCACGCAGAAATCAACGAAATCATCCCAATTGCAGCCGGCTTCGGCGTTCACATGCACGACCTTCGCGCCGTTCTCGACGGGAGATGCCTCGTCAAGAACACTGATGGAACGGCGTGCGTCCCGCACCACAACACCGTCGAACGGCGCGTCGGATGCGAGCATGTTGGAGCCCCCACCTATGACGCACAGGGGAAGGCCTTTGGTGTCGGCATCCTCGACGGCTTCGATGACGCCAACACGCGTGGTGGGTTCCACGAAGATGGCGATGTGCCCGCCCACACCGATGGTTGTGAGATCAGCAAAACTAGTCATGCTGCTCAGCATACCCGACCTGGGATTGCGGCGTCGCCTCGAGCGGCCTGTATGGGAGCCGCGTCACGAATCCGGCAGACACGTCGCCTGCGCCGACCATTTTCAAGGAATGCCAAACAGGGCACACGCCGTATTGCGGTCGGACCGATACCGCGGGATAGGCCGCGAACACTTTCCCGTATAACAGTTGGTGGCGTGCCGGGCATTATGCCGACACGCCACCAACTGGTGTGTGCGTAGTTAATCCCTGCGGCTACGCAGTGCGACGATACCGATGGCCGCTGCCGCGATGGCCGCTATCGCCGCCGCGGTCATCAGAACGGAAACGCCGGTCTTGGCCAGCGCGGATTTACCGCTGGAAGACGTACCGCCAGTGGACTTGCCTCCGGCGGAGTTCCCACCATCGGCCTTGCCGGTGTTCTTGCCGTCGGTTTTATCGGTGTCTTTGTCGTCAGTTTTGTCGGCATCGTCCTTGCTTTGGCCGGGCGCCGCGATTCTGATGGTCGAGGACACATCAAGGGAGACGCCGCTGACGTCCACATCACCCTCGTAGGCGACGCGCACCGTGCCCTTCACCACGATTTCCTGAGCGGCCGCGGCGTTCGCGGCAAAGCCGGTCGGAACCTCCCAGGTGACGTCGCCGTCCGTGGTTTTCCCGTTCTCCAACGTGACCGTCACCGTCTCGGGCAGCGGCCAGCAGATCTCGTCAGGGTGGGACTCCTGTTCGGTCTGGTAGCCCAAGGCCTGTTCGAAGGTCAGTTCCACGTCCGCCGGCTGTGACACGGATACGGCCTTGACGTCCGGCGTACGTGGGAACGATACACACAGGTAGAGCGTGCTGTCGATGACGGCGAAGCCGGCTCCATCGGCCTCCGTGCCATTCGATGCGGTCACCACGGCGTTCGCGGCGAGGACCTTATCCACGTCGACCAGATCATCGGCATCGTCCATGATCTTGACCATCGCGGTGTAGGTTGTGGAAAAGTCCGCCTTGCCGTCCTCTCCTTCGGGAGACCAGGTCACGGGCAGGCTTTCGGAGCCGAGGAGTTCGGCGAAGTCCAGCTCACTGCCATCGGAGCACTTGACCCGAAGACTTGGAACGCTGTCCGCCAGCTTGTCTCCGGCGGACATGGGTGCGGAGGCTGCGAACTGCGCTTCTGTGACCACCGGCGTGTACACGGCCACGACTCGCAAACCGTTATCATGTGCGGAAACGGGAATCGTCAAGGTACCGGCCACGTCGTCATGCTCCCAACTGGGGTCCTCGAGATCCCAGTAGCAGAAGTTGTAGCCGTCAAGAGCGGGTGCGGAGAGCGTCACACTATCGGAGTCGCTGGCGTAGGAAACCTCGTACTCTCTGATCGCGTCGTCAGCATCGATGGACGGAACGTCGTCCTCGGCAAGGGCCGTAGCCGAAGCGGCCGACGCTTCACCCGAGGCTGCACCGAGTCCGCCGTTGCGCAGTTCGACGGTGATTCTACCGGAATCAGTTTCAGTCTTCTCACCATCGGTTCTGGCGAACGATCCGGTATCCACCGTCAGGGTGCCGGTAGCGTCGTCGATCGAGACCAATTCCGTAACGGGCTGCGACCCCGTATCGGTCATGACCACCACATCGTCAACAGACATGGACTTACTGAAGTATAGTCCGCCTTGGACGGATTGGGCACAGGAGATGGATGCCGCGTAGGTCGTCCCGGACTTGGCCGTGCCGGATGCCACGGTCTTGGTACCGTCGTCGTTCACCTCGTACCAGGTCACGGTTGTGGGGAAGATGTAGCTTTCGCCTGTGCCGTCGGTGCGGTGGAGCTCGGCGGATGTGGGCAACTGTTGGCCTGCAACCGGCGAGTAGATGCCCACGATCACGCTGGTCGCCCGTGTGGCGTAGATGGCCGAGGCGTCCACGTCATTCTGCGGCATCGTGAATGTCAGTGTGCTGTTGAAAGCGCTGCTGTCCGTGATGTAGTCTTCGACCGGGTTCAGACCCGTGGTGAAATCGGCATCCCAATACCAGAAAACCTGATCGTCGCCCTTGGTCGCGGGCGCCACCAGCGTTACGGACGTACCCTGCTTGTACCTTGCCTTGATCTCGCCGTTAATCTTGACCGCGAATTCTATGGTGGAGTGCCGCTGCCAGGCGTCGCCGCCCTCGTCGTTGCCGTAGCTCACGTAGTAGCCGTCCA
>CAVEVJ010000256.1:0-2034 GCA_963619075.1 Acidaminococcaceae bacterium | reverse complement strand
AGCAGGAACAGGGTCTGCGCAGGGGACGGCGCGGTGATCTTCGCCACGGTGTTATCGTCCTCGAATTGCTTGACGAACTTGAAGTGCTCGACGAACGGATGGTTCTCTCCGGAAATCTCACCGCAAACAGCCGCGGTCTCGCTCACCTCGGATCCGTCGGAACCGTGTACGGCAACCGGATTGGTGCCCTTGGTCACTCCATTGAGTCCCCACATGAAATCGAGGTGCCAGTAGGAGCGTCGGAACTCGCCGTCAGTGATCACATGAAGTCCGGCGGCCTTCTGCTTGGCTACCAATTCGGTGATGGCCTTGTCTTCGACGGACTTAAGGGCTTCGGCATCAATCTTGCCTGCGGCGAAATCCGCACGTGCGGCTTTGAGTTCCGCAGGGCGCAGGTAGGAACCGACTACATCGGCATGGAACGGAGCGTTATGGGAATATGCCATTTGAAATCCTCCTCGTTCAAACGTGCTAAATACCTAGAAGAGATTACTCGGCGTGCCAAAGAAAAAGAAGCACGCACCAATATACGAGACGCCGGTTATGCGGCATGGCCATGCCGCATAACCGGCGTATATAGTGGGGCTCCAGCGATATGTGTGGTATCGCCGGAACTTCACATATCTCAGGAATTGCTATTCCTCGGCAACCAGTTCCAGATAGGAGTCGTTCCACAAATCCTCATCACCGTCGGGCATGAGCAGCACACGCTCCGGATTGAGGGCCTGCACCGCCCCTTCGTCATGTGTGACCAGCACGATGGCGCCCTCGTATTTGGCGATGGCTTTGAGGATCTCATCCCTGGAAGCCGGATCGAGATTGTTGGTGGGCTCGTCGAGCAGCAGCACGTTCGCACGTGAAGTCACCAAAGTGGCCAATGCCAGGCGGGTCTTCTCGCCGCCGGACAGCACCCGCGCCGGCTTGAGCGCATCGTCTCCAGAGAACAGGAACGAGCCCAGAATGGAACGTGCCTGAGTGTCGTTCAGCTCCTGTGCCACATGAATCAGATTTTCCAGCACAGTAGATTCCAGATCCAACGTGTCATGCTCCTGCGCGAAATAACCGATTTTGCATCCATGACCGTATTCGACGGAACCGGTGTCAGGATCCTCCAAGTGTGCAAGAAGACGCAAGGTTGTGGTCTTGCCGGCGCCGTTGTAGCCTAAAATCACTACGCGCGAGCCCTTGTCGATCGCAAGGTTCACGCCGGCGAACACGATGTTCGAACCGTACGCTTTGGAAACATCCTTCGCCATGATAGGAGTGCGGCCGCAAGGCGCCGGCTCAGGGAAGCGGATGTCGGCCACCTTCTCCTGCTTTTGCGCTTCGGACGTGTTCTGCAGCAATTTCTCGGCACGACGCATCATATTTTGCGCGGCCACGGCCTTTGTCGCCTTCGCATGCAGTCGGATGCCCTGCTGCATCAGACGTTCGGCTTTCTTTTCGGCGACCTCGCGTTCACGGCGGCGACGCTCCTCATCGACCACACGCTGATGCAGATACGCTTTCCATCCAAGTGAATACATGTCGATTTGCCCGAGCTGCGCGTCCAGATGCCAAACCTTGTTCACCACTTCGTCAAGCAGCTCGGTGGAGTGGGAGATGACCAGGAATCCGCCCTCGTACTTCTTCAGATAGCCGCGCAGCCACTCGATGGAATCTGCGTCCAAATGGTTGGTCGGTTCGTCGAGAATCAACGTATCGGCATCGGAGAACAGAATTCGTGCCAGCTCGATGCGACGCCTTTGACCACCGGACAGGGTTCCAAGTTGCTGGCTCATCACATCCTGGGACAGACCCAGACTTGCCGCCATCGCAGTTGCCTCAGATTGCGCCGCATATCCACCGGCCTTTTCGAAATCCTGCATGGCTTTGTCGTACCGGTTCATGGCCTTGGTCATGATATCGGGATCGGGATCAGTCATTTCCTTTTCTGCCTTGCGGATGCGGTTGATGATGGATGCGATGTCTCTTGCGCTCATCATGCGGTCAAGCGCGGTCTGCTCGGGATCCGCGGCGTGCGTGTCTTGCGGC
>CAVEVJ010000255.1:0-13392 GCA_963619075.1 Acidaminococcaceae bacterium | reverse complement strand
CGACGATGTAACGCTGCAGGAACAGGTACAGGATCAGGATCGGCAGCATGGCCAACAACAGGGCGGCCATGATCAGACCGATGTCGTTGGAGTAGGTGCCGTAGAAGATCTGGGTTGCAATCGGGATGGTGTACAGCTCACGACGGCCGAGGACCAGGGACGGCAGCAGGTAGTCGTTCCAGAAGGCCATGGCGTCGATGATTGCCACGGTCGCCACGGTCGGTTTGAGCAGCGGGAACACGATCGTCCAGAAGGTGCGCCACTTGGAGCAGCCATCGATGCTGGCGGCCTCTTCAAGCTCGTTCGGAATGTTCGTCTTGATCGCGCCATGGAACATGAACACGGCCAGCGATACCGAGAAGCCGGTGTGCATGAGGATCAGCGTGATGCGGCTGTTGAGCACGCTGAGCAGGCCGCCATACACGGAGACGAGCGGAACCATGAGCACCTGGAACGGAATGACCATGGAAGCGACCATAAGCGCGAAGACGATGCCACCGAACTTCCACGAGGGGTTACGCACGATGACGTACGCGCACATCGCGGAGAACAGGATGGTCAGGATGGTTGCGCAGATGGTGATGACCGCCGAGTTTCCGAACACGGTGAAGAAGTTCATCTTGTCCATCGCCCTGGGGAAGTTGTCCAGGGTGAAGCCATGCTTGCCGATCAGGGCGAGCGGCTCCGTGTTGATGTCCGCCTTCGTCTTGAAGACGTTGATCAGGACGAGCAGGAACGGTGCGATGAACAGCAGCAGCAGAATCGTCAGGACGACGATCATCAGTGCGTGCAGAATCTTGGTGCGAGTGCTTACTTGACCCTTCATTATGCTGCCACCTCACCCTTCTTGCCGAAGTACACCTGCAGCATGCCGATCACAGCGCAGACGATGAAGAGGACCAACGCCTCGGCCTGACCGGTGCCATAGTTCTTGTAAACGAATGCCTGGTTGTAGACGTGCATTGCCGCGAGCACCGACTGGTTGAACGGCTCGCCCTTGGTAAGCGAGAGGTTCAGGTCGTACACCATGAAGCAGCGGGTGGTGCTCAGGAAGATGCACTGCACGAAGGAGGAACGCATCAGCGGGATGACGACGTGCCACATCGCAAGGCCCTTGTTGCAGCCGTCGATCATGGCGGCTTCCTTCAGGCTCTGGTCGACGCTCATGAAGCCGGCCACGTAGATCAGCATCATGTAGCCTGCGTACTGCCAGACCGACACGAGGATCAAGCAGAACATTGCGCCGTTCGGCGTGGAGAGGAGCGATGCGTGATCGGACTGGGTCGCCGCTTCGGCGATGGCCACGAAAGCGCGGTTGAACACGAACTTCCACACATAACCAAGGACGATGCCGCCGATGAGGTTCGGGATGAAGAATCCCGCGCGGAAGAAGTTCTGTCCCTTGATGCCGCTGGTCACCAGGTATGCCAGCAGGAAGGCGACGATGTTGACGAGGATGACTGCGATTACGGAGTAGATGAAGGTGCGGCCAAGCGACTGCCAGTATGCGGTGTCTGCGATGGCTGCCTTGTAGTTTTCGAGACCGACGAAAGGCTTCTTTGCGGAAACGCCGTCCCAGCTGGTGAAGGTGAGATACAGGCCGTAGATGAACGGAAGGATTACCACAGCGAAGAAGAGAATCGTCGCCGGGCCACCGAACATCAGAAACTGGCCGATCTTATATGAAAGCTTGTTTTGTTTCATGATGGTTCCCATCCATATCGGGGATGTAAGGTCCGCCGCCTTCGCGGGCGACGGACCCTGCATCATGGTGCTTTATTTTTCAGATTCAGGCGGTAGCGCCGGTGAACTTGGCGGTCTTCCAGTAATCCTGGATTTCCTGAGCGAGGGTTGCACGGTCCTCTTCGCCGGCGAGCCACTTCTGGAAGTAGGCGCCCAGCACGGAGTAGTGGTCATCCGGCAGGTAGTTGTAGTTCTCGATGAGCTTGCCGGCGTCAGCGTAGGACTTCACGGACTTGCCCAGCGGATCAGCGGCTTCGATCTCGTTGTTCTTGAACGGGGAGATCAGAGCGGCATCGGTGGAGATGAACTCCTGGCCTTCGGAATCCTCGGCGAGCCAGTTCAGGAAGTCCTTGGCGGCCTGGCGCTGTTCGTCGGAGGTGTTGTCGGAGGAGTCGATGAAGAAGTACTTGGAACCGCCGCCGACGAGCTTCTCGTTGGAGCCGTCATCGGTGTTCTGCGGAACCGGCATGATACCCATGTTCTCGGTGTAGTCGTACTGGTTAAGCACGGACCAATCCCAGTTGCCGCCGAACATGAAGGCGATCTCGCCCTCGGCCAGCTTCTGCTCAGTCACTTCGCGCTCTGCGGAGATGGCGGAGGACTTGGCGTAGTTGTTGTCCTTCATGACGTCGAAGAAGTTCATGAGGGAGGTCCACTTGGCGTTGGAGTTCAGGTCAACCTTGCCGGCCTGCATGTCGAGGAGGAAGGAGTTCGGGTCTTCCTGCTCCTCGTAGACCTCAGGCAGGAAGTGTGCCGCGAGGGACCAGTCTTCCTTCATGACGCCGGTCGGGGATTCCATGCCGCCGTCCTTGAGCTTCTGGATGAGCTCCTTGAAGGAGTCGAGGGTCTTGTAGTCTTCCGGGTCGAATTCCTCACCGGTGATCTTTTCGATGGCATCGGCGTTGTAAATCAGGCCACGGGCCTCGATGGAGACCGGGAAGCCGTAGGTCTTGCCGTCAACGGTGATGGCGTAGTCGGTGTCGCTGACCCAGTCCTCACCGGACAGGTCGATGGCGTGCTCCTCGCCCAAGGAATAGACGTCCTTGGCGTCGACCATGGAGATGGTGTACGGATCGTTGGAGGCGTACTTGGTGGCCAGATGGGCAGCAACGGTGTCGTTGGAGTAGTAAACCTCAACGTTGACGCCCTTTTCCTCGGAATACTTCTGGGCCATCTCTTCCATCTGGCTTTCAATCTCAACCTTGGAGTTGAAGATGGTGATGGTGGTGTCGCTGGAAGAGCTGGAGGAGCCGCATGCTCCCAGCATGCCGACGGTCATCAGCGTAGCGACGACGGCGGTGCCAGCCTTCTTCCAAGTCGAAAACTTGCTCATTTCCAATCCCTTTCTATCCACTATTCACCAGGCAGCCCTGCTCGGTGAGGTGTTGAAGGATAGTGATTTCCCGACTCGCGTTGTCGGAATTTCTCCGTCCTTGATGCACAAGGTTATCAAACCGGTTCGAGAGTTGTCAAACCGGTTCGAGAAATACCCGCCCCTCCTTGCGTTTCTCAGCGTGTCGCGTCAATGGTTTGACCTACTGAAAACATTGATTTTTCAATCCTTCACATTGACCGACGCATCGGTATAATTGCACTCGAACACTGCAGTTTCGATGCAACACTTTGTTTACATCGATAGAAAAACGACAACGACGTGCATTTCGGAGGGAATATGGCTTCCTGGCTCAACGACGCGATTTTTTATGAAATCTATCCGCAGTCATTCAACGACTCGAACGCCGACGGCATCGGCGATTTCCAGGGCATCATCGAAAAACTCGACTATATCAAGGGACTCGGCTGCAACGCCGTATGGATCAACCCCTGTTTCGATTCCTCTTTCTACGATGCCGGCTACGACGTGCGCGATTATTACAAGACAGCCGAACGCTACGGCAGCAATGAGGATCTGCGCCGCGTGTTCGAACGTGCGCACGAACTCGGCATGCGCGTGCTGCTTGATCTCGTCCCCGGTCATTCCGCAGTCGACAATCCTTGGTTTCTCGAATCCGGCAAAGACGAACACAACGAGTGGACGGACCGGTATATCTGGCGTCCGATGACGCAATCGCCGAATCTTAATTCCCCCTACGAGTCGATTCGCGGTTTCCTCGGCGGTATCGCGGAACGCCCCGACGCGGCGGCGGTCAACTGCTTCTCCACACAGGCTTGCCTCAACTACGGATTCGGCACCGTGACGGAAGACTGGCAGTTCGCAGCCGACTCACCGCAGGCGCAAGGCGGCAGACTGCTCATTCAGGACATCATGGATTTCTGGCTGGGTCTCGGCGCGGACGGTTTCCGCGTAGACATGGCCGCCAGCCTGGTCAAAGAGGATCCCGACCATTATTGGACGTCGAAACTGTGGCAGCAGGTACGCGAGCATCTGGATGAAACGCACCCGGAAGCGGTGCTCGTCTCGGAATGGGGCAATCCGAAGGAGGCGCTGCATGCCGGATTCAACATGGACTTCCTGCTGCATTTCGGCCCCTCACACTATCTCGACCTGTTCCGCGAGAACCCTTATTTCTCCGCCCAGGCCGATGGAGACGCCGCGGAATTCGTGAACACCTACATGGGCATGCTCGCCGACACCGAAGGCAACGGATACATCTGCATCCCCTCCGGCAACCATGACATGATCCGTATGCGCGATGCCCTGACTCTCGATGAGATGAAGCTCGCGTTCGCATTCCTTCTGACCATGCCCGGCTGCCCGTTCATCTACTACGGCGACGAGATCGGCATGCGCTACGTTCACGGACTGAAATCGAAGGAAGGCGCATATGAACGCACCGGCTCCCGCACCCCGATGCAATGGGACGCATCCACCAACGCGGGATTCTCGGCCGGCCGACGCGAAGACCTGTATCTGCCGCTCGATGGCGAGCAGGATCGCCCGAACGTGACCCAGCAGGAAGCCGACCCCACTTCCCTGCTGCATGTCGTACGCGCGCTGAACGCGCTGCGATCGGAACATCCCGCGCTCAAGGCCGACGGCGCAATCGAATTCCTCCATGCGCAAAGCCACGCGTACCCGCTGGTGTACGCAAGGTCCGCAGCGGACGAGCGCATCATCGTGGTCATCAATCCGTCCACAACCGAAGCCAGCTGCACATTGCCGGAAACCGACGCGCAGGCCGTGGCACAGGGCAACGTATTGTTCGGCATCGGACAGACCGCGACGATCAACGGCAACGAACTGACCGTTCCGGCCGGCAGCGCAACCGTATTCGCCGCCTAGAAGACCGCCATAAGGTGCGCGTCGCATAAGACGCGCACCTGCTATCGCTCGATCGCACGGCCTTTCGCGTCGATCTCGCCATCTATACGGCGGAAAATCCAGTTGTATATCCAAGCGCAGCAGTATTGCGGAAGCGTGATGCCCATCAACAGCAGCAACGGAATCATATAAGCGAAGAACTGCATGTACAGCGCAGCGAAAGCCGCAAGAATCACCAGCATGCACAATGTGCGCGGAAAGAATCCGATCGTCAGCTTCGCGGCGTTCTTCAAGTGCATGATCGACTTGTCTTCATAACGAGACAGCAACGGGAAGAAATACTGCGCGAGGGCCACCACGACCAGTCCCATGAAGGCCACGCACGCCACAAGCGGGCCGCGTAGCTCCCCCATGGACCATGCGATCATGCCGTCGACCACCAGCACGACGGCGGCGAACAGGAACAGCAGCCACGGCACCAGCGACTGCTTGAGATTACGTTTGAACGAATCGAAGAACTGGCGTGCAACATAGGTTTCCTCATGGCGGACCATATGCCACAGCACGTTGTGCATCGCGGTGAACGACGCTCCGGCCGTGATGATCGGAATGCAGCATACGATTGTGAGCACGTTAAGAATGATCAGGTCGAACAGCACGCCCATGATGGCGAAGAACATGTTGTCTTGATCGAACAGTTTTGACATCTTTGACATACTGCACACCTTACCGGTAGAGACTGGCATCGACGCTCACGCAAACGTCTTTTACATATAGAACTGCCCTTCCATCAGTGAAGGGGGAAAATGATGGAAGGGCAGGATTTATTACGACGCCCGAATCAGGCGACGGTCGGAGGCTCGGCGATCAGATCGTCGGTACGGTGGGTTCCAGCGGAATCCTCCCATTCGATGGAGGCCACGGATGCGGTGTTCTCCACGCCAAGACCCTTGCCCGGCTCGAAGGTGAGCGTGGCGGAAGTGGTCTCGCCCTTCCAGGTGAAGCTGATGGACTTGTCTCCATCGACCTCGTAGGAGAAGGTGCCGTCGAAGGCGTCGAGCTCGTTGCGGAACTTGGAGAGAGCGTTGAGCGCCTGAACGACCGGACGCTGGAGGTTCTCGTCGATCTCCGCGGTGGAGTAGTAGTGACGGTTGATGTCACGGCCGTTGTTGGTCTTCCTCAGCAGCTCCATGTCGTTCTTGCCGGCGAGTGCGCCGACATAGTAGACCTGCGGCACGCCCGGCAGGAAGAACTGCACGGCGCGGGCTGCGATGTAGTGCTGGTCGTTGCATCCAAGCGCCGAATAGTAGGTGCTGTTGACCTGATAGAGATCGAGGTTGGATGCGGCGGCGCCGGTCGCGGCCTGGGATTCGCCGTTGGTGTTGGCATGGATGGTGTTGACGAGATTGTCGACGTCCTCATCCGGCACAAGTCCCTTGAGCGAACGGTCCAGCTGGTCGGAGCCGATGTCGATCACGCCGATGCCGTCGTGCGTGTCAAGCACGGTGACGGCGTTGTTCGGGCGGATGTCGGTCCAGTGGGCGACCGGCTCGACATGGCCGGTGTTCAGCGAGTGCAGCAGCAGCGGCGGCAGTGCGAAATCGTAGACGCGGTCGACCTTCGAAGCGATTTCGACCTGCTTCTTGTAGTAGGAGTGCACTTCGATGAGGATTTCCAGACCGCGCTTGACGCCTTCCTCGCGCAGGCGGGAGATCAGCTTGAAGGTCTTCGGGGTCATGAAGCAGCTGGTACCGGCTTCCTTTGCGCCGTATCCGACCGCGTCAAGACGGATGTAGCTCACGTGGGACGCCGCCATCTGGTCGAAGATCGACATGAGGTATTCCCAACCCTTGTCGGAATCGGTGTCGATATCAACCTGCTGCGGAGTGAAGCTGACCCACACCAGACGGGTCTTGCCGGCGAACTTGTAGTGGGTGAACGGCAGGCCCGGACGCGGACGGTAGATGCCTGCCAGATCCTCCTCGGTGGCGCCGTTGGGGAAGATGGAGCTCATGGTCAGGAACATCGGGTAGTACTCGGATTCCTCACCGTTGGCGAGCACGTCCTGGAACTGCTTGGATTCCCAGCTCATGTGGTTGACGATGGCGTCGACCATGATGTCGTGAGTCTTGGAAAGCTCGGCAACGTCGTCCCAGTCGCCCAGTCGCGAATCGACCTTGGTGTGGTCGATCGGGTCGAAGCCTGCGTCCGCGCCGTCGTACGGGGTGAAGAACGGCAGAATGTGAACGCCGTCATACACGCCGTCGAAACGGGTGCGCAGAATGTCGGTCATCGACTTGATGGTGCCGTCTCCAAGGCGGTCAGCATAAGTGATGAGCTGCACTTTGTTTTTCATGGGACCTCCTTCGGTTCCAAGTTTTAATCCATTTGCGATATTTCCCACGACAATCGTTTGACGCGAGTGTATTGCGATGCCGTCATAAAATATCGAACCGGTTCGATATTACCGCCGAAAGACTGCTTATGTCCAGTCGGAAACGAAATGTCGGCGTGTCAGACCAGTGTTAGCGCTACCGGCGCACGGCAGACGCAAGTGCCGCGATCTCGGCGAAATACCTGTCGGAATCAAGGCCGTCCACGGTCGCGACGTTCGTCATATGCACGCCGTCAAGCCCGCCGTTCGCAACGATCGCATCCAACACCATGCGCTGCCAACCGACCTCCATATACGGGTCCACTTCCGTACGTCCGAACGCGCGCATGGCGCACACCAGCGCATGGGCTCCCCAATTCGACGTGCCAGCCACCACAATCTGGTCGGTCGGCACCGTACACGCAATATCCATACCGTGGTCCACCACGCCTTCGATGGCGTAATCCTCGATGCTCCCCATGCCGATCTCGTTGCCTCCGTCTCCCACACCGATGGTGTGCAGGTTCATAAGGGTCAACTGGCTGAGGGGCGCCGTCCATTCAGTGATGTCGATGCCACGCATGTTGTGCGGATTGCCGTCCCGGGCGGGTCCCACGCGCTCTATGTATATCAGGGTGCTGATGTTCTCGGAACGCACCAGATCGATCACATGATTCAACCAGGCGTCAAACGGAGTGCCACCATGGGCATGATCCGCATCCAGGTCGCCCGACGTCGAGGAGCCGGCCGCCCCGGGCGCGATAAGCACATGGTCCTCCGGCAGAAATTCCAACGCGGACGGACGTATCACCGGCGCACAGCATTCATCGCTGACCAGCCATGCATCCCCGCCGATCGCGCGCAACGCCATGCACACTTCCAACGCGCCCAACGGGCCGTCCGTCTCGGCGGCGGGCCGGTTGGCCCTCGGAATGAAGAATCCGGTGACCACCAAAGCCCGGGCCGGCAATCCATGCTTCCCGAAACGTCCCGTCCTGCCGGCAAGCAGATGACGGGCCGCGCGGAACAAATCCCCGCGAGAATACGTCATCAGCGTCTCCGAACCTCGGCCCACATCGCAAGCGGCCATGTTCGCAATCCTCGCAACCGTCGGATAATGCCGCCAATCCCAGATACCTGCACGCATGTTCCCTCCTCAAAACATTCGCACGACGCCACCCTGTCTACTTGATAAACCCCAGCTTCTCGCCGTATTGCACGAAATCGCCGACATTCGCGCTCCGGCGCAGCACGCCCGACGCGGAAGCCACGATCTCAGTCTCCATCTTCATGGCCTCAAGCACCACGATCGGATCACCCTCATTCACCCGAGCCCCGTCATCGGCCAGCCAGCGAGCCACCGTGCCCGTAATCGTGGATTCGAAAGACGTTCCACTGTCATGTCTTCCGCTCTCCCCGCCTTCGGACATCCCCTGGACGAGCGTCAGACCTTGCGTATTCAATTCCACGGAATCAGACGATCCCGCAGACATTCCCGCGGCAAGGGAAGCAAGCGAGGCAAGAGCAGCAGGCAGTCCCAGCCGAACACGACGCCCGTCAATCTCAATCCAGCTTTCCACGGGATCCGCCTGCGCGGCACGTTTGCCGTAGGTTCCGCCCGATAGCGAGGACACGTCAATCGACGGGAGGAATTCCTCTTCAATCCAACGGGTATAGACGCCGAAATCGCCATTGTGCGCAATGAAAGCGGGCTGTTCGAGCACCGCCTTGTCGAACGAAACAACCGTCGGGATTCCGGCAATCGCAATCTCGGCCAACGCACGGCGGGCACGAGCCAGGCAGAGTTCGCGCGAAGGCGCGGAAACCACCAGTTTGGCCAGCATTGAATCGAATTGGCCGGGAATCGTACCTCCCGCGGCAACACCGGAATCAAAACGGACGCCGATACCGGTCGGAACGCGCAGCCCCTCAACCACACCGGGGAACGGAACGAAGCCCAACGCCGGATCCTCCGCATTAATGCGAAATTCCATGGCGTGACCACGCACAGGCGGTGTGGCACCATCTTCCAAACCGGGAATCTCATCAATCCGCGCACCTTCGGCAATCGCAAGCTGCGCGGCCACCAGATCGACGCCCGTCACGGCCTCCGTAACGGGATGCTCCACCTGAATGCGCGTATTGACTTCCATGAACGACATGGTGCCGTCCGGATCGACAAGGAATTCCACCGTTCCGGCGCTCTCGTAGTGTGCCTTTTCGCAGATGGCCACAGCCGCCGACTCAAGACCGCACGTGATCTCATCCAGCAAGAACGGTGCCGGAGCCTCCTCGATGAGTTTCTGATTGCGCCGCTGCAACGAGCAATCACGCGTGCCCACGGCCACGATATTGCCAGCATGGTCGCCCAATACCTGCACTTCCACATGGCGGGGATGCGCCAAGAAGCGTTCGATGAAGCAATCGCCATTGCCGAATGCCAGTTCGGCCTCATGCGTGGCCGACATAAAGGCCTCACGCACGTCTTCCAGACGGTGTACGACCTTCAATCCTCGACCACCGCCGCCATACACGGCTTTGATGGCCAACGGGAGACCATGCTTCTCAGCGAATGCCACAACCTCGGAAGGATCCCTTACCGGCTCGGTGGTGCCGGGGGCCATGGGAGCGCCGACTTCGGCGGCGATATGTCGGGCTTCGACTTTGGAGCCGAGCACACGGATGGTGTCGGGCTTCGGCCCGATCCATGCCATGCCGGCCTCGATGACCGCTTCGGCGAAGTCGGCATTCTCAGCAAGGAATCCGTAACCGGGATGCACGGCGTCAGCATGCGATTTTCTGGCAAGCTCCACAATCGCCTCAATGTTGAGATACGTGCTTCTCGCATCCGACCCGTGCAATGCGTACGCCTCGTCGGCCAAGTGCACGAACAACGCGTCGGCATCCGGATCGGCATACATCGCAATGGCCGTTCGTCCGGTGTCATGGCACGCATGAATGATGCGCACCGCGATTTCACCACGGTTGGCTATCAGAATTCGTTGCAGTCTGGCCATTACCGGACCTCCTTGGTTTCTTGCGATTGCGCGCGCTGTTCGTCAGGTTCGAAGGCTTCGGACATTCGGAAACGTATTTTCGCGCCCGGTGGCAGCTGCCCGGCAATGTCGAGCGATTGCGCAGTCAGCACGGCAATGACCGGATACCCTCCCGTCACAGGTTGGTCACGCAGAAAAACGACCGGCTGGCCGCTGGTCGGCACCTCGATGGACCCCGGCAGCGTTGCCTCACTTGCCAGTTCCTTGGCGTCACGCCGTTCCAGCGGGCATTCGCCCTGCAAACGGAGTCCCACACGATTCGATTGCGCACTGACCGTCCAGACCCGATTGAGAAAGTCGCTGATTCCCGCCGCGGTGAACCAGTCGTCACGCGGCCCCAAATGTACGTGCAGCTCCGTGATGTCACCGGATTCCGGCAGATGATTCGGCCATGGCTCCGGCATTCCCACACCACCCGCATGCGTATTGTTTACATACATTCCGTTCGTCTGTGCACCGTACGAGAGCACCGGCAGGAGCTGCCCCGCCACGATTGGCTTGGGGCCTATGCCGCTCATGGTGTCGGTCGATGCGGAACCGAGCGAACGAACCACGTCGAATCCGCCACGCACCGCCAGATAGTCACGTAATCCACTGGTTGGGACGCCGATTTCGATGGTCTCACCGTCGCGCAGCAGCATGGCTTCCTGCTGAATTACAGCGGTACGTCCGGTTTTCCCGCTGATGGCAATCGGTACGGGAGCGCCACATACCGCCACGACCATATCGCCATGCGATGTGAAGCACGCTCCCCCGCCGGTGATTTCCAGAACCGGCGTATCAGTGGAATTGCCGACCAATGTGTTGGCAAGG
Organism: Acidaminococcaceae bacterium; assembly: GCA_963619075.1. Taxonomy (GTDB): domain Bacteria; phylum Actinomycetota; class Actinomycetes; order Actinomycetales; family Bifidobacteriaceae; genus Bifidobacterium. Next base: position 2,183 of record CAVEVJ010000255.1, on the reverse strand, counting down.
TGGAAGGAACGCGGATCGGCCGCGCCCGAACCGGTCACGCCCATATTCGCCGCGCGCCGTCCGTCATCCTGAAATGTGGTGAGCAGTCCGGGACGTACAGCCTCCAATGCAGTAACCGCCTCACCAGAAGTGGCCCCCGCCGCGTCCGTCACGTCCGAAATGCCCTGTTCGTCTGATTCATTGCCATCGGACGAATCCGATACAGCACCGATCACGGCATGCTCACGCGCGGGAACGAACCGTACCATATCGCCCGGCTGCAGCAACGCAGGCGGATTGGCGAACTCGTTCCACATTGCCGTTTCGGTATGGCCGAGCAACTGCCATCCGCCGGAACTCGCGCGCGGGTAAATACCGGAAAAGGCACCGGCCAATCCCACTGCGCCGGCGGGAACACTTAGACGCGGCACCTTGCGGCGCGGAACATTGAAAATCTCGTCGCCCCCGGTCAGATAGGCGAAACCGGGCGCGAATCCAACGAACGCGACCGACCATGCGCCGGCACAATGCCGCGTAATGACTTGAGAAGTGGAGATACCAAGCAATTGAGCGATATCCGTCAAATCCTCACCGTCGTAAATCACCGGAATTTCGACGTTTCGCGAGCGCCGGCACACATCGTCGGAAGCATCCAGCGTACGTACCGCGGCAATGACGGCGGTACGGGACGCGATCAGCGGATCGAATGAAATCAGGATCGTATGGGCCGCGGGAATCAGTTGTGTGACGGCGCGTAAAGCATCTTGGGACGTTTCGGGCGGCATATCGGTCTTTTGGAAAGCACGCAGCGCGGCGAATATGCGCAGGGTCTCGTCAAGATCGGTAAGCTCCACCAATATTCCGCATTCGCCACAGGTCAGGAATCTCATGATTGCGACCCAATCGGGGATGGTCCGTTACATGTCGTACCAACCGTGGCATCTACGCTTGTCACGTTTCCCGACTCGTAGCGGCCGTTCCGATCCGTTGCGAACGGACGCACCACCATGCCCTCGGCCTCCAGACCGGCCCTTACGGCCCGAGCCATGGCCACGGCCGAGGGAGAATCGCCGTGTACGCATACGGAGTCGGCATGCAGCGTCACCACGGAACCGTCGATCGCTTCCACTTCATGCCGCATGGCCATACGCACTACACGCGCGGCCACAGCATCCGGATCGGCGATCACCGCTCCTGGAAGTCTGCGTGACACGAGTGTGCCGTCTGGATTGTAGGCCCGATCGGCGAACGCTTCGTGGAATACGTGCAATCCCGCATCTGCGGCCAGTCGCCCGACGACGGCTCCGGGTTGGGTGAGCACTCCCAGATTTGGGTCGATGCATCGAATCGCGTCGACCACCGCGGCGGCCTGCGCTTCGTCGTGCACAATTCGGTTGTAGAGCGCTCCGTGCGGTTTTACATACTGCACGACGGCACCGACCGCTTGCGCGAGTCCTTCCAGCGCCGCAATCTGATACATCACGTCCGCCTTCAGTTCGGTCGGAGCCACGTCGATGTAACGGCGTCCGAAACCGGCCAGATCACGGTACGCGACATGCGCACCGACCGTGACTCCATGCGAGGCCGCGAATTCCAACGTATGCAGCATCACCGAGGGGTCACCCGCATGGAATCCGCAGGCTATGTTCGCGCTTGAAACCACCGAGAGCAGCGCTTCGTCGTCGCCGAGTTTCCACCGTCCGAAGCTTTCGCCCATGTCGCTGTTCAGATCAATGCCGTTCATGCCAACATTTTTCAAGCCAACACCGTTCATATCCGCCCCTTACCGCAATTCCTTACCGCAATTCCCGCCGCAGTCCCCTGCCGCCGTTCACACCATGTAGTCCAGGTCGCGTTTGTCGGTGATGAACATGTGTCCCGGCGCATGCGTGATCGCGAATTCCGGTTTCGACGCCATCACCGCCGCCTGCGGGGTCACGCCGCATGCCCAGAACATTGGCACGTCACCCGGTTCCAGAATCGGTTCGTCGCCATAGTCGGGGTGCGCGATGTCCGTGATGCCGATGGCCGTAGGATCGCCTACGCATACGGGAGCGCCGTGCACCGATGGGTAGTATCCGGAAATCCTGCATGCGTCAGCCACTTGACGTGCGGGAATGCCGCGCATCGACACCACCATCGTGGAACGGAAAACACCTGCCGGCTGGCATTCGATCGACGTATCGTACATGGGCACATTGCGC
>CAVEVJ010000254.1:0-5054 GCA_963619075.1 Acidaminococcaceae bacterium | reverse complement strand
TCTATCATGCAATCTGTTTGCGGATTGTTTCTTCTGAAATCAGCAAACGGAGCAATCGTTGGCTGCTGCTGGTGAGGCGCGTCGTGCAGCAGATGGAATCACGGTTCTATACGACAGGTGTGTCATCTGTATTTGATGAGTCGTTCAAAGATAAGGATGAGCTCCGGTTGATGCAAATTGCTGCCGTGATTCTGTCTCGAATACTTGAGGATATGCTTTATGCGAAAGCTAATGCAAGTGGTTGCGGGAATGTTGATTTGCTGGATGATGATAGGCTGATTGACGCGGAATCGATTGCAAACTCATTGTTTAGTATCGGTGCAGATGCAATTGGTGGATCGGTCGCACGGCTGACGTCAAGAAAGTCATCCGTTTATGTGCCCAATAGGGATGATTCGTCTGCGTGCATAAATAGTGACCTTGATTGTGCACGTCATCTCGAACTTACTATGAAGATCCTTCTTCTCTGGGCTGATTCTGCTGGAAAACATGTTGGAGAAGGGTATGCGATCGACTTCTGTGGAATACGGGAGAAGAAGGTTTATGACATTGCTCTGATTATCAAGGCTTGGGTGGGGATGTGCGATGAAGTGGAAAGAGCCTGCAATCAATCTCCAGGTGATTTTTTAGTTGAAGAACTGTGGCGGGAGCGAAGCGGTGCGTATAAACGTAGTAGGGGGAAGCCATGCGATGACATTCTGGGAAATGGTCCTGAAACGGATATGAACAGTATCAGAAATCTAGTAATAGAAAGAAGGAAAAGGACGTTGTATGACAGGCTTCAGCGAAGGCTTAAGCGTTCGGGTGAAAGCGCGTCATATGATGCGATTGCGAAACAGGTTGATCGAGCTCTGAGTGTGGCCTATGGACTTTTATACGTCTTGGATGGCTTGGGGAACGCGTTCGATGAATGTGCCATGAGGAACGTGGCGGTGAAATCGCGTCGAGGGGGAAGCTCAGATGATTATTGCAATCCATTCGATAGATATGTCGTTCATAAGTTGGGGCTTTTGAGTGATTGTTCCGCTAGGAAGAATGCTTTCTGCCATGTTGTATGGAGCAACGCTACCGTTTGTATGTCGGCTGTAACGTTTAACCGCAACATTTGCAGATGGTGTCTTGACATGTCGGTCGTCAAACAGGTTTGGAGTAAAAGGGAGCCAGGCCATCGTGTCTTGGTGGGTCGTTCGTTGAAGGAAACGACGATGCTGGCAGACTTGGGTTTGGGAAGTGAAATCGCGGAATCGCCGGAAGACTTAATGGAGCGGGAACTTGATGTGCTTCACCTATGTGAACATAAGATCGCCCGGCATCTTCGGAACAATGGCGAAGTTGCATGTTGCAAGGCCGTGAGAATGGCGGACTTATGTACGGAGACTGTGAGCTGGGAAAACGACGTCTGTGGAAGTCGATAGAAGGGAACAAAGATGTGCTGCACGTTGGAAGATGAATTTTTCAGTGAGAGCATCCTGAAAGCCGCGCATACTGTATGGCGCGATGATTCGAGTTTTGACCCATCCTTCGAGACGATCCGCGAAAGAGCGATGGTGGGGGTTGATCTTATGCAGGCGGACGCTATTTTGGAGGATTTTCATCTGCTGACGGAGGTTTCCCGCATCTGGGATAACAATGAAGTGATGACGGGTGCATCGGTTCCGGCCTCCTTTCATGAGAGAAGTGTCCGTGAGACGGAGATTCAGTCCATGTTCCGCCCCAATGCGGATGTTGAAGATCGTATCAGGCCGGTGGATGGTCCACGTCTGGCAGCTGTGCATGAGATGGCTTCAACATCGGAAGTCCTTCTGGATGGATATTTTCCGGATCGTATTGTTCGGCCGACAGAAGACGGGGCTTTCTTTTACCTACCGGAGTGTGTGCTTGAGTGTGTGCTTGTGAGAAAGGATGGGGGATCCAAGACTTGTCTTCGACCACATATGGTTCAGGACTCATGCCGTATCTATAAGATATCCGGATTCGACGTTGATGGGAATCCGGTTTCCGGAACTCCGCAGATGGGCATATTCCCCGGAATGAGTGGAGTTCTTGAATTTGACGAGATGCCCTCCGCTCTTGAGATTGATGCTGCGGAGATGACGTTTGGTAGTCCTTTCTCACTTGAGCTGAGGAAGGAGTCTGATTACATGCTCACGGCCGACGTCGGGGTTTTCGCGAAAAGTCCCATCGGCCTGAGGGACGATTGGGAAATTTTATATGTCGATTCCGCGGAGACCTACAGGGCGGCGGTAAGACGCAAGGGTGGTGGAAGATCTCTGCTCGTCGTGGAAAGCGAACTGCAGGAGGAAAATCGCTACAGAATTCAACTGTGCTTCTCCGATGGGGTGGTCAGAAGGGAATATGTGGAATTCAACCGCGATGGTACGGCCGAGCTTGAACTCTTTGGAGAACTGCCTGTTGCGGTGCGGCTTTATTGATATGTGAGGGGAAAATGAACCGTAATAATTCTTTGTTCATCGGGGTCTCGGAGTACGACGATCCCGGAATCGATGATTTGCCCAGCTCGCGTAATGGCGCGGTGTATATGCACGACCAGTTGACTTCCGGATCATTATGGAAGGGTGATGTCTGTGTCGGTGATGTGAATGAGCGGCAGCTACATCACGTGGTCGAGAATTTTTTTCGAAGCCTGTCTGGGTACAGCGGCGTGACGATGCTATATCTTTGCGGACACGGCGCTTGTCTGAAAGATGGGAAACGTGTTTCCGTAACCGGCAGGGATTCCCCGGATGATTTCCTGTTGCTCTCGAGTGAAAGCCGCCAAGATGATACGATCCCGTCCGGATTGCGTTTCGGCGAGATCATCGAGATGATGCGAACGTATCAGCTTCCTACGCTCGTAGTCATTATTGATTCCTGTCATGCGGGGGCGGCTGCAGGCGTTCCTCTTCCGACAGGGCAAAACATTCTCGTTCTTGGGGCTTGTGATTACCGAAACGCTTCTTTGGCGACAAAAAAAGAGAGGAATGGCGACCTATTGCCGGACTTCACTTATGCGCTCCTTAGCTTGCTTGATGAGAGTTCGGCTGGTCTTGATACGGGAGATATTACGCTGACCAGCCTCTTCTCCAATGCGTGGAATCTTATGAGAGTGAAGCCCATCTTATTATCGAGCAGCAACGAGAACCCTATCATCGCTCATGTGAAGCCCATCCTTTCCGCGGCCGACTGCCAGCATCTCGTGGGACCTTGGGATCCCGACAAGACAGATGCGTTATCACCAGATTTAGGCAAGATTGATGTATTGATGGGAGATGAGAGCGCGAGACTTCAAATCGGAGCTCCCTTCGAAAGAGCTTTTCGGACAGCGGATTCAACGCTGGACGTATTTCCCTGGTTCGAAGACAAGAGGTTTTATCAACGGGTGTGGGATGGGTCAGCACGTGCTGAGACAACCGCGAATCGTCAGGCTGCATGGCTGAAACGACTCCGGAAAAACGGATTGCTTCTGGCTTGCATCAGAGATGATTGGCGTGGCCTTCCTAATGAAGAGACGGACAAGATCGACGTCGATCTTTACTTCGCGCTAATGGCCAGATGGCGCGGAAGCGAAGACATCGATTGTTCAAGCGAAGAAACATTAAAAAAAACCATTGGACGGGGATTTGGGCAGCAGCAAGGCTATGTGAAGCTCTCGAAAAGAGGACGTTTGTTGTGGCGCTCCCTTCATGCCTAGAGAGACAGCACGGGAAAACGAAAAAGGAGAAACATGGGTGTGACGATTTCAATTACCGGCCACCAGCATATTCCGGCGGAGGCTATGTCGTATATCGAACGGGAAATCGACCGGTTCCTACTTCAATATCGCGGCATGGAAGTGACGTGCTTCAGTTGCCTTGCCGCCGGCGCCGACCAGTTGTTTGCCGGCAAGGCGGTTGAGGCGGGTTTTCAACTGGTTGCGGTCATTCCCTGCAGAGGGTACGAGAATACGTTCGGAGAGAAAGATCGTAGGAGATACGATGATTTGCTGGCCCATGCCTGCAAGATTATCGATGTAGGCTGTCATGAGCCGACTCCGGACGCTTTTCTGGAAGCGAGTGAGAGGATGATAGACGCGACCGATATCGTGGTCGCGCTGTGGGACGGAGCCCCGGGTAATAGGGGAGGTACAGGCGACTCGGTCGGATACGCACGGCAACAAGGCAAGCAAGTTAATGTGATATGGCCAAAGGGCGTGTTTCATTAAGCAGAGATGTTTTGTCGGAAAACAATACCATGCCGACATATAGGGAATGACGGACAACATTTCAGTGAAAGGCATTCCCATGAAACATACGGCAATTTCTTCGAATCGTAATGTGATTCCAACACCTCAGGAAGCGCAGCGGCGTCAGTCCGATCTTTTTCTGGGTGGTCAGGCATACTGCTTGGTGGGTCGAGACCAAGCGGATCAGGCCGCACGTTTCATATTGTCGCCTGAACGGCGCGATCCATGCGTGTTAGTGACCCGCCCGCTCCGAAAAGGCTCCTTTATATCCGCGAAGGCACTCGCTGACGCCTTGGGAATGGATGCGAACGTCCTTGAGGCTGCGGATCCGAAGACCACAGCCATCATCAACAGTCATCTTCCTGAAAACATGCGGACCCGAAATGGCGCAGTCCGTGTCTTCCCGGTCGTGGATGCGTGGGATGACACGATGTCCCGTCTGTACCTCGCATACAGCGAGGAAGAAGGACGATGGAAGGTGGACGAAGTCGTTCTTGAAACCCTTAATCTTGCATACGGCAATGCCTATACGACTGCCACATCGACACCTCAGAATCTGTGCGTAGACACAGAGGCTTTTGTGATGGGCGTTTACGGAGATAAAGTGACTCTGCGGACCGTCGATGAGACAACCTATTTGCAATTGGACACCGAAGAGTTGCCATTCCCAATGGAACGCCTTTTCAAGAGGGGCATGAAACTGTCCGGCACGTGGGCGAAAAGCACTGGATTGTTCTTTCCGCATGATTTGCCGTGGCTTGATGCGGATACCGCGCTTGAGGGGTACCAGGCTGGGATGACCATCCCCGGCAAAATCTCGGGTGTGTACGAT
>CAVEVJ010000253.1:0-2483 GCA_963619075.1 Acidaminococcaceae bacterium | reverse complement strand
GATTCGTCCAGTCCTTCGAGGATTTCTTCCGTGCTTGCGTCCATGCGCTCTATTGTGGCAGATTGACGTGGTCCGCGACTGATACGAGTCGGATGATTTTCGTTTTCTTTGATTGTTTTGCCTGTGAAACGTCGACGTTTTACTTCCTCTACGTTTCTCCCATGTATTAGTGTTGACTGTGTGACTGAACGAAGCAAACTCATGATGGCCGCCTTGACCAGCGCGGCGATGCCGAATGCCTCCGTCGCTGGCGTACGTCCCAGCGAGCAGACCAATTCGACCGACGAAAGCTATGGCATCGACCATGCCGTCGTTCAGGATTCGACCGGCAGGCTGTATGATGTGTTCGTTTCCAATGATGAGAAGGGACGCAAACGTCTTGAGGGGCGCGTACGAGCGGCTCAGACGCTGGTTCAGGCACGTGAGCTCGCCGGATTGGGGTTTGAGCTCGATCGGATTGTGGCGTTCTCCAATGCCAATCAGGAGCGATGCGCCACTGCGGACACGTCCGTCATGGTCACAGCCCACCATTCCGGTCAGGCTCGTCGGCTTGATTTGCTGACGTTGGATGATTGTTCAAGCGTCGGCACCACGTTGGGTGCCATTCACCGGATTCGTCCGGATTTTCTGCAGGCCGCGCAGTATCCGACATATACCACCGACCAGATTCGCGCGCAGCTTACCGCTTGGATCAAGCGACTTCGTCAGGCCGGTCATGTTCCCCAGGAGATCACCGACAGTTGGGCGAACATCATTGAAACGGATGGCTTGTGGTCTTTCGCCACGTGCCCTGTTCATGGCGGACTGCATGACGGCGATCTGCTGTTCTCGGGATCGTCGATTACCGCGGTCACGAATTGGCAGGATATGCAGGTCAATGATCCCGCGCGTGATTTGGCTTGGATTTTCGCCCGACTCGACGAGAATCACCGTAACGCGCTGCTTTCGGCGTACGGCCGCATACTCGGCAATCGTCTTGATGATCTGATTATGCTTCGCGCGAACCTGTGGCTGCAGATGGAACAGGTCGGCGATTTCATTTCCGCTTTGAACCAGGCAGACAACGCCAAAATCATGATGTTCAAGGCTCAGGTGGAACGTTTGGCGCATCAGCTTGGCGTGACCACGTCGAAGAACCGGGCCGCGAACGCGCCGCAACGTGGAGAAAACGCGAATGGCGGCCGCCCGCCGAGCACAATCACCGTCGGCACGCTGCTGGACGAGTCCGCCCGTAGACGTAACGCCGCGCACAACGGCACCGTCGATGCGAACGCGGAACGTCGGACCGATGCCGGCGTCAACGATATGGCCGGGAATTTCAATGGATCCGCTTCCCGACCGGCTCATACCGCGAACACGACTTCGAACGAGTCCACGGAAATGTTCAGCCGCACCGAATCCGCAACCCACGCCGATTCGCGCGTCGATATCGGCTTCAATCCGGATTCAGAGCCGAAGGCATCCGCATCGCATGATGATACGAACGATCAGGAGCGTACACCGATCAGCACGTTCGTCCCTCAGTATTCCGCAAAGGAACGTCATGAGTCGATGTCTTCGAGTTCCACCGCCGTGATCAGCAGGTTGGAGACCGCCGACGGTTTCGACGCGACCGGAGAGCATATTCCGACCTCGCACAGCGAAGCCGCCACCATGCTCATTCCGCTGCTGCAACGTGACGAAGCCACCATGCAGCGTGCGCAGGAGCAGATAAACGAGTGGGAGGCTCAGGACGCCACCGGAGAAAGACCCAACATACAGTAGTCGAGCAGTTGGAATATGTTCCGCTCATAACCTGTTGTCACTGAATAGGAAACCACTTCAAGGAGAGTTATGGATATCGAATTGGGCATTCGCAATGTAGTGCGTCCCGTGAACTTCAGCACCGATCAGAGCGCCGAAGAGGTGAATGAGGCCATCACCCAGGCCGTCGACAACGGCAAGACCATCAGCCTCGTCGACTCCAAGGGCCGTCGCATCGTGGTGCCGGCCGGCGCCCTCGGCTACGCCATCATCGGCTCCGAAACCAAGCACGCCGTAGGCTTCAACAATCTGTGACCCTTATTCGGCCGTCCTTCCGTTTGACTGATTTTTTGATTTTCCGTTTGACCGGTTAGTCGAAAAACAGTCAATCGGAAAATCGGAATGATAGCCGGACACCCTATCACGCGGCCATTTGTTTGCGAGGGAACGTTCCGTTAAAGGTCGTGTCCCCTGCGAATGATTTCGGCGACCGTCTCATCCGACGTGAGGTTCTCACCGAGCAGGTTCGGTTTGCCTTTCCCATGCCAATCGGATCCGCCCGTCACCAAAAGATCATGCTTCGAAGCAAACGACAGCAATCGTTCACGTTGCTCGTTCGGATTGCCGCGGTGCCACACTTCGAGACCGTCCAATCCTTCTTTGATCAGATTCTCGATCTGCCGGTCGGAAAGCAGCGTCGTGTTTCTACGCAAATCGCCCGCATGGGCGACGACCACCAC
>CAVEVJ010000252.1:0-2260 GCA_963619075.1 Acidaminococcaceae bacterium | reverse complement strand
GATGAAGGCGGACATGGTGCCGCGCATGTCTTCCGAAACACGATCGGAAAGGGATGCCACGACCGGTGCGATCATCATGTTCAGGCCGACCATGGATACGCAGTAGCTGACGCCGATGCTGACGCCATCGGGGAGGATGCCGATCAGGAACAGCGAGATGCCGGCGATGATGCCGCCGCTGGCGATCCACGGCGTGCGGCGGCCGAAGATGGAACGCGTGCGGTCGGACAGATTGCCGACGACCAGATTGGAGATGAGCGATGCGAGGGCCGTCGCGGAATTCAGTACACCGAAGATGGCGTCTTTGCTGTCGGGTGCGATGTCGGCCAGACGCTGTGGCAGCAACACTGCGGCAATGATCTGCAGTGACAGCATCCAGGCGAACGAGAAGATGAAGAACGCGATGCAGAAGCGCGTCTTATCGATTTTGGAAAGCACGTTGCTGCTTTCCGTCGATTGTGGGTTGCTCATAATCAGCTCCCTGTCTCTTTCTTATGCCAATGGAGGTTCTTCGCATGTTGTCGCCGGCGACTTCGTGGAGAAGAACCATGGGGTGCAATCTTGAACCCTGGCCGCTATCTTATATCTTAGAAATATAAGATAATAAATCCGGCGTGTCTTGTCGCGTCGGCAAATCAGGTCGGTGCGACGCGGTGGTATAGGTCGGTGCTAGTCTTCCTAACGAAACGCGTTCAGGAGGGGTAGTGCGGGAAAACAAGCAGTTCAGGCCGATCAATCGTCGTAAGCGTCTTTCTCCGGAGGAGAGACGCGCCCAGATAGCGCAGGAGGGCGCGAATCTCATCACCCGCTACGGCTCATACGGATTTCCGATGCAATCACTGGCCGATGCCGTCGGACTGACGCTTCCAGGGCTGAACCATTATGTGAAAAGCCGTGAGGATCTGCTCTCGCTGGTCATCGAATCCTTCTATGATTCCTCGGAGAACTCCATAGCGGCCGATGTGCAGACCGCCGATGAGGAAAATGATACGCAACAGGGGAAGAGCCTGCCGCAGGCCATGCGCGACGCCGTGAGCCGCAATGAGAAACGTTCGAACATGGTCTCGCTGTTCATGCGTCTCGCCATTGAAGCGGAAGATCCGCATCATCCGGCACATGAATTCTATCGGGACCGGCATCAGAGCATTCTTGACGGCATGATGGGCGTCAAGTGGCATCTTCCTGAGGAATACCGCGACCCCGAGCGTCTGCACGATCTCATCGTCACGGCTTTTTTCGCAATGGACGGCGTGCAAATCCAATCGTTGACCAATCCGAACGAGGGTATGGCGCAGCTTTGGGAGCGTGCAGAACGGGTTATTTTCCCGTCGCCCATGTGGGACGGCTACCGTTAGTCGAGGCGACCGTCGTTAGTCGAGATGGCCGCAAACGCCGTATGATTGCCGCATGTTCACTTCCGCAGCATCGTCGCGCATGTTCCATATCGACAGGGAGCTTGATTACAACGCGGTAATCGGCTCCGACCATCGCGAATCGTGGGGCAGCAGCCAGCTATACCCGGCGATTGTGCGTGTGCATACGGAGATGCCTCCGCAGGATGTGCCGCTTCACTGGCACTTGGGGATGGAACTGATATACGTTCGCCGTGGATGCGTGATGATGTTCGTCGACGGAAGCGAGATGACGATTCGCGAAGGACAGCTGTGCCTGGTCGGTCCGAAAGCGTTGCATTCGATCCATCCGCAGCCGCAGGGCAACGAGCAGAACGTGCTGTCGATCTCCTTCGATGGCGAATATCTGTCCCGTATGTGTCCAGATCTGGCCGGATGGCGAATCAATCAGGGAGTCATCTACGGTTTCGGCGGCATTGCCGATGGGGAGCTGCTGGGATTGTGCGAGCGAATCACGTTGTGTGTGGACGGTGAGGAATCGCAGTTGCGTATGATCGAGCTCAACTCCTTGTTGTATCAACTGCTGCTGCATATCTGCAAGCGATGCGCAGAGGATGCGCGTTCCTCGGAATCGTCTGCGTCTTCGACATTGCAGAAAACAGGCGAACCGCAGGAATTCACCGAATATATGGAACGTCATTATGCGGAGAAAATCACGATCGGCCAGATCGCCGAACATTTCGGATATTCACGGGAGTATTTCTCTCGGCTGTTCAAACGCTGCGCCGGCGTCACTCCTGATCAGTATCTTACGGAAATCCGTCTGCAATCGGCGCTTGACGATCTGCTGAACGGCGCGGATACCGTCGCACAGGTGTCGGAACGCAACGGATTCGCGAACGTGAAGT
>CAVEVJ010000251.1:0-5546 GCA_963619075.1 Acidaminococcaceae bacterium | reverse complement strand
CGCTGCCAGGCGTCGCCGCCCTCGTCGTTGCCGTAGCTCACGTAGTAGCCGTCCAGATTGATGAACAGGCAGTCCTTGGTCTCGGACTTGAAGCTCTTCGCGATGCGTCGGTCATCCGTGATTCCCGTGCGCACGCCCACAGTCGATCCCTTCGAAAGGCTGCCGGTGATGTAGGCCTTACCGGCACCGCCGCTGATGGTGCTGAGGAACACATCGTCGGCGTTGCCTGAGTTCCTGCCGCGTGTGTTGCCTTTGATGACGCACTTGCCTTTCATTTCGATGTCGTAATGGTAGCTCACGAAGATACCGCCGCCCTCGTAGCTACCGCCATTGGAATTGCAGTAGTTGTCGGTGATGACGCTGCTTTCGATGACGGCACCGCTACTGTTGACATAGATGCCGCCGGCATCGTATTGCGCGCGGTTGCCTGTAATGGTGCAGTCACGTACCGTGACCGCCCCGCCCAATTCGATGCCGCCGGAGTCGTAGGCGGAGTAGTTATCCTCGATGGTGAGCCCCTCTATCAGGCCGGGTAGATGAGCGACATGGATTCCGCCGCCGGATTCGTTCACGGTGCCTTTCACATAAACGCTACGGGTGCAGGTGTTCCACGCAATCACCCCCGTCCTGTCCTGGGACTTGAGTGTGATGGCATCAGAATCTTCGACGCTGGTTCCGTAAAAATAGATGCCACCGCCTGCCAAAGCCTCGTTGTCATTTACCGTTGAATGGTTCTCCATTTCGATGGTCACAGCTTTCTCGGCGTAGATGCCGCCGCCATGATGCTTTGTGCAATGGTTGCTGTCGATGTGGGACGAATTCATGCTCAGCTTGGATGAGGCTCCCAAGTAGATACCCGCACCGCCCTTCTCTGAACTGGATGACGACTTGGCAGTCGAATTGTGACACACCGAAGCGTTGGTCATGACTATCGAGCCATTACTCTTCGCATAGATGCCGCCGCCGCCGCAGCCTACCACGGCGATGTTCTCGAGTGTGACGTTTGCATACGCATCCATCCAGATGCCTTTGCCGGATCCACTGTTGATCACCAAGCCTCCCGTCGCTATGGAGAGGCTGCCGGCAACGCCCGACGCGTCGACATAGCCGAGATAGAAGAACGGTCCTTCCTTTGCGCTCGAGGTGAGTTTAAGGCTGGCGCGTTCGTTCAGATAAATCGTGCTCGTATTCTTGGATCCGGTAATGCTGTGACCGTTCATGTCGATGGTGAGCGACTTGCCGCCTTCGACTTCAAGCTGCTTCTCACCGAAGTCCCAATCGGCGTCCATGATTATGGTGTCGCCGCCATATCCGGCTGTCAGCGCGTCGGAAATGCTGGAGTAGCTGGTCTTGTTACCGTCCCTATCGATGGAATGGGCGGCTACATCGTCTCCATCGTCCGCGAAGGCCGTCGACGGAGATAGAAGGACGAACAGCATCGCCGCCAAAGTGGCGACGGCCATCAGTGCCACGGCCGTGACTATGGTAATAAGGTTCGGTTTTCTTCGATTGATAATTGGCACGCCCATCTGTGTCTCCATTCTCATACCCGCCAAAATCGGATATCTGCATCCAACTTACCATTCGAAAGAGTTACGGGAGACACCGAACGGGCCGGGCTTGCCATGTAGAGCCAGATCTTGCCGCGCAGAGCGGCGGCATACCCGGCCCGGGATTGCGCCGACGCCGTCCAGAATGCACGTCCGGGACCAGCCTGGACATGTCGCGTCGGATTCCCGGGCATCCCGCTTTTGAACCCGTCCGAGTCGTCCGAACCCATCTTGGTCCTTGCGTCACAAGACCTCAAAGCCAGATTTCAGACGCTCATTCCGGCCTATAGCCATCCGCATGGGCGCCGCGTCACGAATCCGGCAGACACGGCGCCTGCGCCGGCCGGACTTGTTTTGGATAACAAAAAACCCGACCATTTGGTCGGGTTGAAAGCTTTGAACTCGCTCAGCGGGTCTCGCGATGCACGGTCTGCTTGCCGCAGCGGGAACAGAACTTCTTGAGCTCAAGACGATCCGGCGTGTTACGGCGGTTCTTCGTCGTGATGTAGTTACGCTCCTTGCACTCGGTGCATGCCAGCGTGATGCCCGGACGAATGTCGGCGCTCTTGCTTGCCATTTAAGTTCACCTCTTGTGGTTCGTTGCTATACCGACATTCCGTCGGCCTTTGTAGCGAGAAAGAGACTCGAACTCTTGACCTTACGATTATGAGTCGTACGCTCTAGCCAGCTGAGCTATCCCGCCATGAGAGCCTCGAGTGAGAATCGGACTCACGACCTCTTCCTTACCAAGGAAGTGCTCTACCACTGAGCTATCGAGGCGTGGCGGATAGTGGATTCGAACCACTGAAGCACGAGGCGACTGATTTACAGTCAGTTCCCTTTGACCGCTTGGGAAATCCGCCGTGCTGCCTGTTTGGTTGAACCCCAACCGGCAACCCGTTCAGTATGGCACAAACTATGCGGTTAATGCAAATACGGCGTGTCGCGCTTTTCGTAAACACTTGAAATCGTTGGAATTTCAACGATTTAAGCCATTTCGCGCATTGGTGGGAAAATAGTGGCACAAAAAACGACTTTTTTAAAAATCACAGCAAGATACGGATCCTGCGGTCGTCTCGACGGCAAAGCTTCCATTAAGATGGCCATCGCAGACGTCCTCAACAGCCTCAGCATGACGGCAGCACCGCGGAATGGCGTCATCGCAGCCACGGCGAGAATCCGAGTCAAAGCCGACGAACGATGATCGCGACCCGAAAACCGCCACATACGGCAAGAGGTCCGCCCCCATGACGGGAACGGGCCTCCGAAAGAAATGCACAGCAGCGCGAATCAGCCGAGGATGGCCAGAATGTCGCGTGCGGAAACGATGAGGTAATCCTCACCCTGGTAACGAACTTCGGTGCCGCCGTACTTGGAGTACAGAACCTTGTCTCCAACCTTGACGTCAACCGGGATGCGTTCGCCAGAATCGTTGCGGCGGCCCGGGCCCACAGCCAGGACTTCACCCTGCTGCGGCTTCTCCTTGGCATTATCCGGAATGAACAGACCGGAAGCGGTCTGGGTCTCGGCTTCCGCCTGCTTGACGATGATCTTGTCTTCCAACGGTGTGAGTGAGATCGACACTGTGGACCTCCTCTTTCTAAGAGAAATCGATACTTACCGCGCCGGGACCCGCTAGCAAGAGGCTGACGATCACTTACGGCGTCGTCCTTTCGCGCTGAAACATATCCTAGCGCGATTATTAGCACTCTGACAACTCGAGTGCTAACGCTGTGAGTGAAAATCAAAGAAAAAGCCTGAAACCGTGCGGTTCCAGGCTTGAAGAACATTCAGCTACGAGCGTTTTCGCTCCATCAGGCGCTACGGCGGGCCAAAATGGCCTCGAGTCCGGTTCCCAAAGAATCGGACGAAGCGTCCGGTACATCAACATCAGCGCTGACTTCAGCGCTATGGAATCCGACAACGTCAACATCATCGAGCTTCACACCGGCGTCCACACGGGCCGCGGCCTCGTCGGAATCCATGTTGCTCATGGCATTGGAAGGCACAATCAGCGGCTCGACAGCAGGCTGCGCCTTTACTGGCACCGCCTTGGCCACCTGCCTTGTGGACTTGATCTCCATGCTCTGCGGCGCGTCCTGCGCAATATCGTCACCGTTGCGGGCCTCACCCAAGGAGAAGGAAATCAGATCCTGCGAGGCGACCGCCAACACGGAATCCTCCGCGGACTCAGCCGGTACCATCTCATTGCCCGCCATGCCATCACGTTCATCATGAACCGACAGTCCCGACACAGCCTCGTCATTCCGCACATCCGCAACGGCGGCCTCTTCGGGCCTCACCGATTCGGCGGCTGTCTTGGCGGACGACTCCGCACGCCTGTTCATCACGGCATCGCGGTCGGCTTTTCCTAAAGCGATTGCCTGACGAATATCCCCTTCCGAAATAACATCGGTGGGGACTTGCGCCTGTGCGATTCTCCTGGCCTCGTCAAGCTCGGCCTTACGTAATCTGTCACGCTCCGACTGTTCGGCTTCGGCGCGCAGGCGGGCGGCCGTGGACCTCTTACGCTGCCGGGCGCGGTATCGGGCGACTTTCTGTTCCCATGCCATCGCCTGTTTCGCGGCACGGACGCCCATCGCAAGCACCGCAGCGAGCAGCGCCGCGGGAATCAATGCGAGTAACGGACTGAAATGCAATACGAACGCGCACACGAACACCACAACAGTAAGCACCGCCAGAGTCGCCGCAATGGCTCTTCTCCTACGCATGGCGGCTCGACGCAAGGCACGCACTTGAGCAATATGTTCTTTGGACAGTTTGTCCTTATGCGTCTCTTCAGACTGCATTATTGCCCCTTTCGCCTGTACTGCGGTCTCATCGGAGAATCTCGTTCCACTATCGGCATCCACCAGATGCAGCGACGGTGAGAAACGATCCTCTCGATGCTCAATCACCTTCTTCATGCCGTTGACCGTCCGCTTAGGCAGCCAAATCACCATGAGAATCATCACGATCGCCAGCACGATTATCGTGCTTAACGACTCATAACCCATAATCCACAAGGATAAGTGACGTTCTGACAATATTCTGAAACAAACTTCGAGTGCGTCGGAGACCTTCACATCCTATGCACGCATTAAACGGAAGGTGAATCCACTAGGAGCATCTTCGGCCAGCAACGCATAGGTTTCATGGTCGCGCCATTGGCCATTGACATACATATACGCGCGGCGAATCCCCTCAGCTTTCGCCCCCACTTTGATGGCAACTCTGCGGGAACGCCCGTTCTCCGGAAGCAGCGCGATTTCCAGACGATGCAGCTGAGGCCCGGTGGGATCGAGCATGGCCCAGTCGGCCAGCAGGCACACCGCCATCGGAGCGAAACCACGGCCTGCGCACCGCTCGTCCACCCAATAGCCGACCACGCCGGTGCGCATGGCCCCATAGCAGATGGCTCCCAATGAGATCTGCCCTACAATCCTCCCTTGGTATTCCATGACGAACACCACGCCGACGCCGTTCTTCTCGTTGCGCCGCAGCTGCCGCATCCATTCCTCATACGAGATCGAGACGCCGTGCGTCGGATCGCCGGATTCCCAAGGACTCAGCCATTCGTTGTTACGCCAGCGAATCTCATTCCACTCATCGTAATCGTCCATGGTCAGCGGACGTAAAAGAATAGGCACATTCAGCGAGCCCGCCCGAATGAATCGCGGTACGTTGATGGCGTTGTTGTTCGGAACATGCATCATACTGCGCAGGGATTGCAAAACCGTCACGACCCCATTGTGCCACTTCGCGGCGGCGTTGGCGCCATGCAATCATTCCGCCGCGCAAGCATGGTACAACATTCGGTATGAGCGAACAGGAAACGACCAGCGAAAACCACGACGACGCCGAACGCCAGCGCGAGCTGAAAAATCAATGGAGAAAAGCCGCGATCGCCCGACGCAAGGCGACCAGTATCGAGGAACGGCTGAGTGCCGGCCGGGAACTTGCGGAACAGGCAAGACGGACCGCGCTCATCCACCC
>CAVEVJ010000250.1:0-4753 GCA_963619075.1 Acidaminococcaceae bacterium | reverse complement strand
GCCTTGGATGCGTAGCGATGGTGTATTGGCAGCGTTGCTCCTCAGTCGACGTACCTTCGTACGCCTTCCCTCGGTGCGCCTCGCCACCACACACATCGCAACGCATCCAACCAACCGTGTTGGCAGCGTTGCTCCTCAGTCGGCAATAGCCGTGTGTAGATGAAATGACCCGCGGTTCGAATGGTCAGAGAGAAACTCCATTCGAACCGCGGGTCTGTTTATTCGCGCAACAATACCGAATACTTACGGAAGATTCATGAAATCGGTGGATTTCAGATAGTTCTTTCCCGCGGTGATGTCGTACTGAATCAGCCTGTAGTCCTCAAGCAACTGCTTGGTCTCGTCGTCGAAATCCGATTCGGCCATAGGTTCGCCGTCGGAATCCAGATAGATGTTCTGACCTTCCGGAATGCGGTCCCATCCCTGAATGTTGTTGACGACCGGCGGTTCCATGGCCGCGATCTTGGAATGCATGAGCGTGAGGAACGCCAGGTACGGCGACACTTTGGCATCCATATGCTCGGCCGCCTGGGCCACGAAGAAGTTCGGCGACGAATACTCGGCGTTGGAAATCTGGTTCCCCTTGGATTCGGACGCCTTGTTGGACCAGATGAAGTAGTCGGTCAGATGCAGGTCGAGAGAATTGTCGTCGTCCTCGCTGGCCGTGGAATAGATTCCGGGCAGATGGTCGCCGTAGAAGACCACGGTGATCGGCTTGTCGATCTTGTCAAGCTCGTCGAGGAACTCCTGCGTGGCCGTATCCGTCAATTCCACGCCCTTGGCGTAGGTTTCGATCGATTCGGTCTCGTCATCTTCGAGCGGCTGTGACGAATCAGTGGAACTCACCTTGAATTCGTTGTTCTTATACCAGTTCTTGTACGGCATATGGTTCTGCATGGTGATGACCTGCAGGAACTGGTTTCCGTCGGTTTTCTGCACTTCCTCGAGCGTGCTCTTATAGGTGGCCTCATCGGAAACATAAGGGGAATCATCGATCGTGTCCTGATGCGAGATGATATCCTCGCCCTGAAGCGTGTAGAAGTGGGAGAAGCCGAACTTCTTATAATTGATGGCGCGCGAGTACATGGACGGCTCATACGGATGCAGACCGATGGAGTTCTCCGCCGACCCCCACATCTGGTTGATGGTCGGAGTCCAATGCTCGGTCGGCACGAGCTGCTGGTACGGACTGGTCAGCGACGAATCGAAATTGGCCATGGACAGGCCCGTCAATCCCATGTATTCAAGATTCGCCGTGCCTCCGCCATAACCGGAGGAGAGCATCAGTCCGGACGTAGTGGATTCCTTCACGGAACGAATGTTGGGCATCGCGTCTTTATTGACCTTCAGCCCAGGAACGCGGGACGGATCCGAGAACGATTCGGACAACACGTAGATCACCGTGCTGTCGGTCAGGTTCGCGCTGCGGGTCTCGTTGATCTCCTCGGCCGCCTTCTCGTATCGGGCGGCGACCTCCTTCATGGTCTCCTCGCTGTAATCGCTTGGCTCCGACATGATTTTCGGGTTGAGCTGGCGTACGAAGGAGACGACGGGGCCGTTGCGTTGGGCATCGTATACGGAATCCCACATGGACGGCGTATCCCCCATCGCACGGGACATCGTATACGCCCAGGAATCCACCGTGCCGACCTGCGCGATGTACAGACCGAATCCAAGGCTCGGCAGGATGATCAGCAACAGACGGCTCACCGCGGCAAGATCAGGATTGGAACTGCGGATCATACGCCCATGACGAACGTCGATATGGTTGAGGAACACCGACAATGCCAGAAACAGCGCGAAGACCACGACCGCGACCGCAATCATGATCGGCGCGTTCGATGGCATGAAACTCATCAGATTGCCGGTGTTCGACCCGAGGAAGTTCAGATCGGACGGCAGAATCACCTCATAACGAATCTCGACTTTGAACCGTTCAATCACGGCTATGACGATGGCCATCCCCATCAATATCGGCGTGGCCACCCAAAAACGGTTGAACAGCATGAGCAGCACAAGATAGATGAGCCCAATCATGATCATGTTCAGCAGAAAGACGAAATTGCATGACGTGAACATCTTGAGCATCATGTTGCCAAGTCCGTTCAGCGGGCTGGAAAGCTCGACCCGGGTGCTAGAAAGCGTCACTCCCCACTGCAATACGGCAAGCGCGAGAAAATCAAACAGCAGGAACAGCAATGCGTATACCCACCATGCGAATTCCCTGTGTTTGCGCTGTTTCACTTCGGTCGGTTCCCCGGCTATGGTGAGTTCTTCAACCTGCTCGTCGCCCACGTTCACTTCCGTCACGCAATATTCCTAACTTTCGTCCGTTTGCAAAGCCCTATTTTCATACACGCGTCTGTGAGAAGGCAATGGTTCGCTGTTTTCTTTTCGATTCTTCCGAATGCACGCACGCCGCGAACAGCCGCGATCAGCCGCGATCGGGATTCTACCCGCTCTCCCCGCTGCGGCAATCCGAACACAATCCGAACACCTCGACCGTGTGGGATGCGACGGAGAACCCATGCCTGTTCGCGATGCCGCGCAGCCAATCCTCACTGGGAGGATCGATTTCCACGGTTTTCCCGCATGACGTGCATACCAGATGGTGGTGATGTCCGTCATCCCCGCACAAACGGAACAGCTGCTGGCCGTCGAGACGCACCGTATCGGCGCGCCCCGAATCGGCCAGCGCATTCAGCTGACGGTATACAGTGGCCAGACCGATGTGCTCGCCCTCATCCTCCAACCGACGATGCAGATCCTGCGCGGAAATGAATTCGTCGTTGTCCTTCAGGGCTTCGCGAATGGCGTCCTTCTGTCGAGTCTGGCGCACTACATGTTCACACATCGGATATGAGTCAGTCCTTTTTCAAATCGTCCCAGCAACCGGTGGCTTCGAGATCGGCCACGGTTCGCGTGGTGTCGTCGGTCAGCACGGTGATGTGACCCATCTTACGGTCGTGCCGCACCGATGCCTTGCAGTAATCATGGACGTTCCACTCGGGATGATCCGCAATGAGCGCACGGGTCGGTTCGACATGCTGGCCGAGCACGTTGACCATGACGGCCGGCTTGAGCAGTTGCGGCTGTTCCAGGGGCCATCCGCAGATTCCGCGCACATGCGCGTCGAATTGGTCGAAGGAGCAGGCCTCGATGGTGTAATGGCCTGAGTTATGCGGACGCGGCGCAAGTTCGTTGACGATGACCTCGCCACTTTCGGTAACGAACAGTTCGATCGCGAGAATGCCGGCGAGCTTGAAGCCCTCCGCCAAGCGCAACGCAAGTTCACGCGCGGCCTCGGCCACATCGTCGCTCACTTCGGCCGGGGCGATGGTCATGTGCAGAATGTTGTTGCGGTGTTCGTTGCGCACGATCGGGAACGTCACGTAATCGACGCCGTTGCCCGCCACGAGGATACTGGCTTCGAACGCGAAATCGACGAATCCTTCAAGGATACTCGCGGGGAACGTTCCTTCGGCGATGGCCCGATCACGCACCTGATTCAGATCGGAGTCGGACTTGAGCACGCTCTGTCCGTGACCGTCGTAGCCGCCGGAACGGGTTTTCAGCACTGCCGGATAGCCGATCTCCTCCAGTGCGGATTCGAGTTCCTCGATGCTGTTGACGGCCTTCCACGGCGCGGTCGGCGTTCCGTGGTCGTTGACGAACTGCTTCTCGTTGACGCGGTCCTGTGTGACGCGCAGCAGATCGGTGCCCTGCGGAGCCGACGCCAGGGAACGCACCTCGTCGATGGCGTCGGCGTTCACGTTTTCGAATTCGTAGGTGAGCACGTCGGATTTTTCGGCGAGCTCACGGATGGCCGCGGTGTCGTCGTAATCGGCGGTCACCTGGAAATCGGCCACCTGCGCGGTGGGGCAATCCGGCGTCGAATCGAGCACGCCCACACGGAATCCCATGTAGCGTGCGGAAAGCGCCATCATGCGGCCGAGCTGTCCGCCGCCGACGATGCCGATGGTGGACCCCGGCATCAAACGTTCGATACGTCCGTTGGTTTCCTCAGACAAGCTGGGCATTGGATTCAGCCACCTTTTCCTTCAGGGAGTCACGGTATTCCTGCAAAGCCTGAGCCAGACGATCGTCGTTGGTGCTCAGGATGCTGACGGCGAGCAGACCGGCGTTCGTGGCGCCGGAATTGCCGACCGCGGTGGTGGCTACGGGAATGCCGCCCGGCATCTGCACGATGGACAGCAGGGAATCCCATCCGGAGAGCGCGTGGGAACGCACCGGAACGCCGATCACCGGCAGTGTGGTCTGGGCGGCCACCATGCCGGGCAGATGGGCCGCGCCGCCCGCGCCGGCGATAATGACCTTCAGACCGTTGGCCCGCGCCTCATGCGCGAACTCACCCATGAGCTCAGGGGTGCGGTGGGCGGAAATCACCTGCTTCATATACGGTACATCGAACTTGTCGAGCATCTCGCAAGCGTGCTTCATGGTTTCCCAATCGCTCGCCGATCCCATGATCACCGCGACTTCGGGCTTATTGTCTGCCATCAAGGACCTCCGAAAGAATCCAATAGAACATGTTCCAGAACACCGCTTACTTTACGCAATCGGCTAGATGTGCAGGATGACCTTTCCGAAAACATCGCCGTCGATCACTTTTTTGAATGCCGCGGGAGCGTCGTCGATCGCATAGACGGAATCGATGGCGGGGTGCAGATCGGCATGCTCCACGAATCTGAGCAACCGTGCGAAATCGTCGCGAGACCCCATGGTGTTGCCC
>CAVEVJ010000249.1:0-4465 GCA_963619075.1 Acidaminococcaceae bacterium | reverse complement strand
AGATGTGCATATTCAGGGGTCCATCAGTGTGGAGCTGTACGTGTCTTCCACGGCACCCGACACGGCGTTCACCGCAAAACTGATGTGTGTGGATCCGGACGGGACCGCGCGCAACTATCGCAGTTCAATCACCACCATCGCACTTGATGAACCGGATGCCGGGCCGTATGAACCGGGCAGCGTGCGTAAGGTGAGTGTGCGGATGTGGGACATCTGCTGGAAGGTGCCTGCCGGTTCCCGTATTCGCTGCGACATCGCGTCGTCGGACTTTCCGCAATACTCGGTGCACACCAATCGCGCTGGATTGTGGAGCGAGCAAACCGGCAATGACGTGGCCTCGCAGACCATATATACGGGATCGCAGACTCCTTCGTCGATTGTGTTGCCAGTCGTCGCCTGATGCGATTGCTTGCGCACGCGATTAGGTGGTGGATTTGTTGACCTGAAATCGTCTACTGGGGCAAATATGCGGGATGTGTGGATGAAATGTTTCGTCCGTGCATCCCGCATGTTTTGTTGAGTGCGGTTTTGCGTCGGTATGGGGATAGTGGAGTGGATGGAGTATGTCCGTACCAACGCAATGAGGTGGGTTTGCGTCGGTATGGGGATAGTGGGCGAGGCGGGGTATGTTCAAACCGACGCAATGAGGTGGGTTTGCGTCGGTACGGGGATAGTGGGGTGGATGGAGTATGTCCGTGCCGACACAAAGAGGCAAGCTGGGATCGGAAGCCTGCGATTTTGGGATTGGAAATGCGGGTTTCGAATACCGAAGCGCCGGTATGAAACAAAAAAGTCGGACGGCATCGCCGAACCGACTGTTTTGCATGCAAAGTGCCCCAGATAGGAATCGAACCTACGACACCTTCTTTAGGAGAGAAGTGCTCTATCCACTGAGCTACTGAGGCAACAAAGATACATTTTACACACCTTGCGGACGTACTGCGGAAAACGGCTCGGGAAAACCACGCTTCGGCCTTGCGATTCGCATGCCGAGCCGCAATCCGAAACGTCACGTCCTGCGATGGCGCTTTTCGCCGTGCAAGACCAGCCGCTCCGTCAATCGTGCGGATTCCGGTGATGGTGTTTTGCCCGTGGGCCATGGCCCGAGCGCACCTTCAGCCGGCTTTTCCGGGCCGGATGTTTCGCAGGGGATAGGGGCGGCGCGACCGCTAGGCCAGATTTCCCTGAGTGCCGGCGGTATCGGCCGCCTTGGCCTGTTCCGCCTGTGCCGCATCCAATTTGGCGC
Source organism: Acidaminococcaceae bacterium (assembly GCA_963619075.1). Classification (GTDB taxonomy): domain Bacteria; phylum Actinomycetota; class Actinomycetes; order Actinomycetales; family Bifidobacteriaceae; genus Bifidobacterium. The sequence continues at coordinate 3,219 of CAVEVJ010000249.1, read as the reverse complement.
GAACCTCACCCAGCAGACTCTGCGCACGCTTGGCGAGTGCCTCGCCGATTTCCCACTGACGCATGGACTGGTCGAGATTCAGGCCGCCCGCCTCCAGCGCCTGCACGGCTTGGATGAGCTTGTCTCGGGCCTCTTCGTACGGCATCTGTGCGATTGCTTCGCGTTCCTTGTCGGTAAGGCTGGATGCCGGGGTGGTTTCGTTGCTCATGGTCACTCCTTCGTTACGTTTTTGACTTCGGAAACTACAGTGCCGCGTTTCAGGGTTATGGTCAGCTCATCGCCGACCTTCGCTTTGCCGGCGTCGTCAAGTACATGTCCATCCGCGCTTTGCACCACGGCGTAGCCGCGGTCCAGGGTGGATTGCGGGCTTAGTGCGGTCAGCGACGCATGGTTCTTCTCGATGGTGAGGCTTGCGTCGTCGAGAATGCGCGTCAGGCCGATTCGCATGCGTTGGCGAGCGTCGTCGAGGAATCTTTGGTGTGGTTCCAGCATGGTGAGCGGTTGCGTCAGGCTGGGGCGATTCGCATACCCTTCGACCAGCCTGCTTTCGTTGTTCACGGTTGCCTCGATACGCATGCGCATGCGGTCGAGCTGCGTCTGAACCAGCCTTGACTGTTCGAATACGTCCGGAACGACTCGTTTCGCCGCGTCCGTGGGGGTCGATGCGCGCATGTCCGCAACCAGGTCGAGCAGCGTCCAATCGTCGTCGTGTCCGACCGCGGAAACGAGCGGGGTGTGCGCCGCGGCCGCGGCTCGCACCACGCCCTCGTCGGAAAATCCGATCAAATCCTCGAACGCACCTCCGCCTCGGGCCACGATGATCACGTCTACATCCGGATCGGCATCCAATTGTTGGATCGCGCGAATCACGTCCGGAGGGCATTGTTCGCCCTGCACGTGAACGTGGGCGACTTTGAAGTCCGCAATCGGCCAGCGCAGCCGGACATTGGTGATCACGTCGCCTTCCGCGCGTGCCTGCGGCGCGCAAATCAGGCCGATGCAATGCGGGAATTCCGGAAACGCCTTCTTGCGATCGGCGTCGAACAGTCCTTCGCCTTTGAGTTTTTTGCGCAGTTCGTCGATCATGGCCTTGAGGCTGCCGCCTGCGTCGACCGCGATGATTGCGTCCGCTCTCAGCGAAAGCGAGGTGCGTTTCATCCAAAGGTTCGGTTTGCCGTGGATGATGACGCGGTCGCCTTGTGTGAAGGATTCCGCGGCTGCGGCGAACTGCCCGAACCCGTTGACTTCCATGGCGATGTCTTGATCGTTGTCGCGCAGTGTGATGTAGGCGCTTCCATGCCTGCGCGTGTTGATCTGGGTGATCTGGCCGGCGACCCATACGGAAGGCCAGCGGTCGACCGCCGTCTGGAATTTCTCGCTGAGCAGACTTACGGGCCAGGGATTGTCCGCTGTGGTTTCGCGGGCCAGTCGTGCCAAGGGTTTTGCGGATTGCTGCGGCTGGTTCTGTGCCGCTGTCGGGTTGTAATCCGGGTTCCAAGTCATGGTTCAAGAATCCATCATCTTGCGGACATGGAAACACCTGTTCGAATGCGTTCATCCTCTCGGTGAGGTAAAGTCGGGCGACACTCCGAAGTGAGGCGGTCACCTAATTTTTATGGATTCGAGGAATGGCGGAATGAAGCCCAAAAATAGGCTATGTAGTGTTTTTGCTACGTAAAAACACTACATATAGTGCTGGTAGTAGTGCAGGCAATGGCGTACCCTCATATAGGCCCAAATTGCGGAACATGCGAAAACGGGGCGTGGAACTAGTCGGAAAACCGGCTCGGAAAGGACGATGAATGCAGGAACAGGCTTTGGAAACCGCTGGTGTGAACACGAAATCCAACGCCGAAAAGGTGCTTGTTGAAAAGCGTGACGGTCGAGTGGTCGATTTCGACCCGGTGAACATCATCAACGCGGTGAAGTCCGCTTTCGCCGACCTCGACATGAAAATCGGTCCGCAGGAGGACCGCATGGTCCGTGTCATCGCGGATCAGGTCGAGGCGGAAATCAAGGATCGCTACAACGGACCTGCCAAAATCGAAGACATCCAGAACCTGGTTGAGCACGGCTTGATCGAGGCCCATCAATACGACGTGGCCCGCACATACACCAACTACCGTCTGAACAAAGACATCGAGCGAGCCAAGGCCACCGACATCAACGAGGCCGTGAAGAGGCTCGTGAACCGTGACGAAGCCCTGGTGAGGGAGAACGCGAACAAGGACTCCAACGTGTATTCCACCCAGCGCGACCTTCTGGCGGGCGCGGTCTCCAAGGCATCCGCGTTTTCCATGCTTCCGGACGCCGTGTCGAACGCGCATATGAAGGGTGATATCCACTTCCACGACGCCGACTATTCGCCGTTCACCGCGCAGTCCAACTGCTCTCTGCCCGATTACTGGGATATGCTCGCCAACGGTTTCACCCTGGGCAACGCGCCGATGGGCTCTCCGAACAGCATCAGCATCGCGGCCACCCAGATTACCCAGATCATGAAGGACGTGGCATCCAGCCAGTATGGCGGACAGACCGCGAACCGCGCCGATGAGAACTTCGTGGAATACGCCAAGAAGGACTACGACAAGTTCCTTGAGCAGGCCCATGAGATTATGCCCGACGATCTGCCGATCGAAATCGCCGAACGCCAGGTGCGCATGGCCAAGGACGTCGAGCCGAAGCGTCTGCACTTCGAGAAGGACCGTCCGGCCCTGCCCATGGACGAGCCGTTCAGCGAAAACACGGATCGTCTGCAGCAGCTGCGTGAGATCTGGGCCAAGATCCAGACCCGCAAGGCTATCTACGATGCCATGCAGACCATGGAATACCAGATCAACTCCAACCGAGTCTCCAACGGCCAGACCCCGTTCGTGACCGTCGGATTCGGCTTGGGCACTGATTGGTTCGCCCGCGAGATTCAGCGTGCGATTTTCCTCAACCGCATCCGTGGCCTCGGTTCCGAGCATCATACCGCCATCTTCCCGAAGCTGGTGTTCACCATCAAGCATGGCGTGAACGCCGATCCGGGCGATCCGAATTACGACTTGAAGCAGCTGGCTCTCGAATGCGCCACCAAGCGCATGTATCCGGATGTGATTTTCTACGAGAACATCGTGAAGATCACGGGTTCCTTCAAAGCCCCGATGGGATGCCGTTCCTTCCTGCAGGGCTGGGTCGATCCGAAGACGGGCGAGAACGTTGAGGACGGCCGTATGA
>CAVEVJ010000248.1:0-2653 GCA_963619075.1 Acidaminococcaceae bacterium | reverse complement strand
GGCATTGCGGGTCAGCGATACGTCGATATACGCGCTCGCGAAATCGAAAATGTTTGCATCATCATGGTGCGGAATAATTACGACGGGAAGCTCAATGCCAAGAACGGCGAATTTCTCTCGACGAAGCATGAAGGTGCGGGCATCGGGCTTGAATCGGTGAAGATGATAGCCAAGCGTTTATACGGCGAATGCTCGGTGGACTACACCGAACATGACTTCACGGTTCGGGTAAGTGTGCCTATGATGCCCACAGGGAGAGATGCCGGTAAAGCATGACAATCAATGGTCACGCTTGCTCTTCATCCCAATCGTCCGCCTGCTTTGCGAGCCAATCGTGGTATAAGGCGATGGTTTTGCGGCGTCCGTTCATGCGGATGGGTATTCTTTCTCCGGAATACAGAATGAAATCATTGTGGTCGATGCTTGCGATGTATTTCGGATTGACGAGATAGCTTCGGTGACAGCGGATCAGCAGGCCATTCGTCTGCTGTTCGAGCGACGACATGGATGTATTGGTGGAGACCGAACGTTCCGATAAATGCAAGGTCACGGTGTTGCGTTTGACTTCGGCGAATGTGATGTTCTCCACCGGAATCATCAGCTGTTTGTAATCGGAAACAACCGAGATCGAAAGCCGTTCCCTTGGATGATTCCTTCGTTCCTTCTCCAACCGATCAAAACAGACCGCTATATGCTCGATGGTCACGGGTTTGATGAGATAATGAAGCGCTTCCACCTCGTATCCGAAAATGGCATACTCCTGCAGGTATGTAGTGAAGACGATCGGCAGATCGGCGTTCCACGCGTGGATTTGCTTGGCGACTTCGAGACCGTCAGGTTCGTCCTCGCCCGCATCGACATCCAGGAATAGCATATCCGGTTCGTGCGCTTCGATTGCGTGAAGTAGATCACGCCCATGCTTGTAGATCGTGACCCTTATGGAGATCTGGTTGGACACGGCGAAGGATTCGATGGTCGCCTTCAGCATCTGGGCGTCCGAATCATCATCCTCGTATATGTACATCTCCGTGGTCACAGCCACAACTTTAATGTACGAAAGAAATGACTCAGGGGGAATGTGCGGACGTTCGTCATAACTTTTTAACGTTTGCATGAACATGCGTGGATGGGCCGTCTTTTCTACAAAAATATGGTTTACGGAGACGAGATGGAGGGTGTGATGAGCTGGATTGGCAAAGTCCGGAACGAGAGCAGGCCGATTGCACGGGCAACATTGTTTTTCTTGACGACTGTGGCGGGCCTGCAGTTGATTTTGTCGTTGGCTGCGCACATCCCAACTGGTTCCGGTGACATGCATGAGATTTATATGGGCCTTGCTGGTATGGAAATGTTCTCGGAGAATGGGCCTTGTCGGGTGCAGGCGATTGTTGGCGTGCTTCTCACGGCCTTTGTTTGTTCATGCGATCAAGGCTGGGGAGCATGGGCTTTCCAACGAGATGGGGGAAAGTGGTCATACCCTCTTGAAATCCGTTTGACGGCTACGGCGATGAACATGTTCTTTCTGGTTTCCGTCATGCATGTGATTGAGCTATTCGTTGATTTCAACGCCATGGGGTCGATTCGGATCTGGCTTGTTTTGTATGCCATCGTTACCCTTCTGTATATATTCTCGACCATCGGTACGCATCCGATGGGCGCTTCATTTCTTGTACGCTTTGCCCAAGAGATGTTGATTTTGTTGGCTTTCATGATGTGTTGGATGGGGGGAAGCATTGCAGGGGGAGTGGGATCGATGCTTTCGGCCGTCGTTTTCTGCTATGTGCTTAACGTCAGTGAGCCGGTGTTGACGGAACGCTGGAACTTTACGCTTCACCGTGCGATGAGTTGGCTGGGCATTAGTGTCGAGAAAGACTGACGCCGTTGTTTATTCAATGTCGAAAAGGGATGGTTTTTCGACGGAAAAAGAGTGTCGTCATCAAAATGGCAACGTTTATACGAGACCTCACAGGTTATTGCCGGGGATGATGAATTGAGCATTATGCTTTCCAAATATCATGTTGATTCTCAAACCGTATCTGAGGAGAAGATGGATGTGCGTCGAATACGATGAGAAGTTCGTTTATGCTGTTCGAAAAGCGATTGAATTTGCCGAGCGAAAACTTTTTGGGAATAAAAGCGGCCAGTCCTACCGTGATTTGCATATGCTGTACAGCCTTGAAGCGGGGGAAATATTAGGAAATGACGTATTCGAGAAAGCAATACAAGACTCTTGCGAAGAAGCTTTTAAACGGTGGAAGGTCAATCGCGAGAGGTGCGATGGTGATCTTTTTGGAGCGTATTCCGGAATTTTATGGGATATGGTACGAGATGTAGTGGAGAAGGTAGCGGAAGCGATTGAAAACGACGAGGATGGCGTTGCCTCGTGGGGGGGGGTGGATTCATCGGGGAATTTCACCGTTGCCGAGAATGCGGCCATTGTAATCAACGATGAGTGGGCCGTGAATTTCAAAAATCGGCATGGACTCAGTGACGCTTTCGATTTTTGTCTGGACTCCATTGGTAAAGAGGTTCTGAAGGCGTTGGGCATCGACGGATGTGAGCAACCCAGTCAGTTTCTGGCAAAAGCTCGTGACCACTGGGTGGACTACGCTTCCGGGCGACAATTGGAATTCGTGATCGGCGAGCGCAGGAG
>CAVEVJ010000247.1:0-8917 GCA_963619075.1 Acidaminococcaceae bacterium | reverse complement strand
GGTATAGACGCGAATGACGGCGGCGCTGACGCAGGCTCGCAGCCGGGTTTTCACGCCGGGATGGCCGCCCACGGCAAAGGCCGTCCAAAATGTGTCGCGGGAGGGCTTTTTCTCGCGTGCCGGGGCTAGCATGACAACCATGACTATGGCTGACTGGCAGACACTCTCCGACCGTATCAATCACGTGGCCCCCAGCGCCACCCTGGCCGTCGATTCCAAGGCCAAGGCAATGAAAGCCGCAGGAATCGACGTCATCGGGTTTGGCGCGGGAGAACCGAACTTCCCGACGCCGCCGGCAATCGTCGCAGCCGCGGCGCAAGCGGTGACCGACCCCAAGAACTATCGCTACACTCCGACGGCAGGACTGCCGGAACTGCGCGAGGCAATCGCCAACAAAATGCTGCGCGACTCGGGCTACGAAGTCGACCCGAACCAGGTGATCGTGACCAACGGCGGCAAGCAGGCCGTGTACGAAACCTTCCAGATCCTGCTCGATGAAGGTGACGAGGTGATCATCCCCACCCCGTACTGGACCAGCTATCCGGAAGCCGTGAAGCTGGCCGGCGGCGTACCCGTGGAAGTGTTCGCGGGAGCCGACCGCAACTTCGAACCCGATATCGACGCGATCGAAGCGGCGCGTACCGACCGTACGAAGGCCATCATCGTGACCACGCCGAACAATCCGACCGGCGCCGTGTGGAAGAGCGAGACCGTGAAGGCCATCGGCGAATGGGCGGTCGAACACCATGTGTGGGTCATCTCCGACGAAATCTACGAGCATCTCAACTACGACGATGCGAAGACCACGTACATCGGCGCCGCGGTGCCGGCCGTACGCGACCAGCTGCTCGTGCTCAACGGCGTGGCCAAAACCTACGCGATGCCGGGCTGGCGAGTCGGCTGGCTGGTCGCTCCGGCGGAGGTGGCCAAGGCCGCGTCCAAGCTGCAGGGCCACATGACGTCCAATGTGAACAACATCGCCCAGCGTGCCGCGATCGAAGCGGTTTCCGGCCCGCTCGATGCCGTGTATGACATGCGTGCCGCGTTCGACAAGCGCCGTCAGGCTATCGTCGCCGCGCTTAACGACATCGAAGGCGTGAACTGCCCGGTTCCGACCGGCGCGTTCTATGCATTCGCCGACGTGACCGCGCTGCTGAACAAGCCGCTCGGCCCGAACAAGACCGTGTTCGCGAACACGTCCGAACTTGCGGCCGCGCTGCTGAACGAAGGCCATGTGGCCGCGGTTCCGGGAGAGGCATTCGGGGCCCCCGGATACCTGCGGTTCTCCTACGCGCTTGCCGACGACGACCTCGCCGAAGGCATGAAGCGCATGAAGGAGTGGGCCGAGGCCTGACGAATCGTTCGTGCGCTTCGCATGTTGATTTTTGAATTGTGATTCGGGACATGCTGAGGTCAGTGCCGTTCGATTCGCATGTTGATTCGCACCTGACGCGTATTTGACTCGTGTGCAGAGGATTCGTCCCTCGGTGACATGCCGGGACGAGTCCTCTTTTCATAACTAATTTTCGTTGGAAAATAGCGATTTTCTAAACTTTCCACGGAAATCGATTGGACGAAGTCGAAAATACACGCTATTATTTCGACTTGGCGGTTTTGCCGCTTATTTCTTGCGTGGTTTTTCGCTTAAGAATCCTCGCCAAGCAGGTAAGCAGCGGCAGAGTACACCTAGGGAAGTGGCGCAATTGGTAGCGCAACGGTCTCCAAAACCGTAGGTTGTGGGTTCGAGTCCCGCCTTCCCTGCCAAGCTTCTTACAACAAGCCAAGCGGAGGATTATGATGGCGAAGGCAAATAAAAGCGAAAAGGCCCTTAAGCCGAATATCTTCGTACGCATTGGTTTGTTCATCAAACAGATTATCGACGAACTCCGCAAGGTAGTGACCCCGACCAGCAAAGAGCTGTTCTTCTGGGCCCTCGCCGTGTTCATCTTCGTGCTTCTCCTGATGGCACTGGTCACCGGCATGGACTTCGGTCTGGGCAAGCTGACCTTGTGGATCTTCGGCTGACAGACAACTTGAAGGTGAAACTGCATGACTGACGAAGTGTTTTCCGACAACCTCGACGAAACCGCCGAAGTTTCCGAGACTCCAGAGGCTGCTTTCGAAGCTGAGGCCGCTGCCGAGCAGCTGCCAGCGGAAGAATCCTCCGAAGTGGTCGCCGACGCTGAGGACGTTGCCGAGGAAACCGTGTCTGCCGAATCTGTAGAGGTCGAGTCCGCTTCCGAGGAATCTGAGGAATCCGAAGAGGAGGAAGAGCAGGACGCTGGCGTCAAGGCGGTCCAGGAATTCTCCAAGAGCCTTCGCACCCTTGAAGGCAAGTGGTACGTGCTGCACACCTATTCCGGCTACGAGAAGCGCGTGAAGACCAACGTCGAATCCCGTGTTGCCAGCTTTGGCATGGAAGACAAGATCTTCCAGATCGAAGTGCCGATGGAGGAAGTCGAGAAGCACACCGAAAAGGGCAAGAAGGTCATCTCCCGCGTTCGCGTGCCTGGCTATGTTCTGATTCGTATGATTCCGGACGAGGACGCACGTCGTATCGTTCGCGAGACCGAGGGCGTCACCGGCTTCGTCGGCCCGACCAAGGATCCGGCGCCGCTTTCCCGCAAGGAAGTCGTTTCCATGATGGCTCCAATGATCGCGTCCGAAGCTCTCAAGAAGGCCGGAGACAAGCCGGCCGCAGCCAAGAAGCGTACGCTTGAGGTTTCCTACGCCGTTGGCGATCAGGTCACTGTTACCGATGGACCGTTCACCACCATGGCGGCCGTCGTCTCCGATGTCGAGCCCACCACCCAGAAGCTCACTGTGCTCGTGTCCATCTTCGGCCGCGATACGCCGGTGGAGCTTGGCTTCAACCAGGTTGAGAAGCTCGCCTGAGCGCATGCGGCGTGAAGTCTGAAGTTTTGACGGAGTAACTAATCCTTCGAAAACCCCACTTCGGTGGGGTTTCTTCATATCTGCGCGATTCGGTGCACAATCCGGCATGTGGCCCGGTATGTGGCTTGATACTTGGCCTAGTACGCATCCTCATAATCCAGCGAACAATGTCGTGCTAGGCATGCATAATAGGAAAGCTTGTGTCTGGAGGGCTCCACGTCGAATGGGTCGTGTGGCCTGCTAGCACAGCACAGCAATATACGTTGCGGAAGGAACCGGATGCGGGAAACCAACTTCGGTGCCGCTATCACCGCTCCACAGAAAGAAGAACCATACAATGGCTCCTAAGAAGAAAGTCTCGGCGCTTCTCAAGCTCCAGATTCAGGCCGGCAAGGCCAACCCGGCTCCGCCGCTGGGCCCGGCTCTGGGCTCCCATGGCGTGAACATCATGGACTTCTGCAAGCAGTACAACGCTGCTACGCAGGACAAGATGGGCCAGGTCATCCCTGTCGAGATCACCGTCTTCGAAGATCGTTCCTTCACCTTCATCCTGAAGACCCCGCCGGCAACGGATCTGCTGAAGAAGGCCGCGGGCATCCAGAAGGGTACCGAAAACCCGCTGACCCACAAGGTTGGCTCCGTCACCAAGGCTCAGGTCCGTGAGATTGCCGAAATCAAGATGGCCGATCTGTCCGCACGCGACGTCGAAGCCGGCATGAAGATCATCGAGGGCACCGCCCGCTCGATGGGTATCACGGTTACCGACTGAGAGGAGAAGGACAAATGGTAAAGCGTTCCAAGAAGTATCGCGAAGCATCTGAGAAGATCGATCGCAACAACCTTTACACCGCCACCGAAGCCATCGCTCTCCTCAAGAGCATGCCGGAGTACAAGTTCGACCAGACCGTCGAAGCTGTTCTGCGTCTGAACGTGGATCCGCGTAAGGCCGATCAGCTGGTCCGCGGTTCCGTGAACCTGCCGAACGGCACCGGTAAGACCGCCAAGGTCCTCGTGTTCGCCCGTGGCCCGAAGGCCACCGAGGCTCTCGAGGCTGGCGCCGACATCGTCGGTGACGACGATCTCGTCGAGAAGGTCGCCGGCGGCTTCCTTGACTTCGACTCCGTCGTGGCCACCCCGGACATGATGGGCAAGGTCGGCCGTCTTGGCCGCGTGCTCGGCCCGCGTGGTCTGATGCCGAACCCGAAGACTGGCACCGTGACCATGGACGTCACCAAGGCCATCAAGGACATCAAGGGCGGTAAGGTCGACTTCCGCGTCGACAAGAACGGCAACCTGAGCTTCCTCATCGGCAAGCTGTCCTTCACCGACCAGGCTCTGGAAGAGAACTTCAAGGCGATTGCCGACGAAGTCAAGCGTCTGAAGCCGTCCACCGTGAAGGGCCGTTACGTCACCAAGGCGACCATCACCTCCACGATGAACCCGGGCGTCCCGGTCGATCCGATGATCGTTGCCTGAGTAAGTCTGCGCGGATGATTGTCTGAGGCAATCGTCTGAACGGTACACTTAGCCAAACCCCCGCATTTGCCAATCGCAGATGCGGGGGTTTGCGTATGGTGGGCCTTCCCTCCGTAAGTTTGTGAGCCTCCTGCGTTTGTGTCGTTTTGGGGATAGTCAGGTGCGCTGGGTATTTCCGTGACGACGCAAGTGGGTGTGTTTGCGTTGTTTTGGGGATAATCGGACGTGTTGGGTATTTCCGTACCGACGTGAACGGGTGTGTTTGTGTCGGTTTGGGGATAGTCGGATGTGTTGGGTATTTCCGTGACGACGCAAGTGGGTGCGTTTGCGTCGTTTTGGGGATAGTCAGGTGCGCTAGGTATGCCCAAACCACCGCGACGGATGCGATGAATCGAATCAGATGTCGCGCATACGGCCGATTGCCAACGCGGTATTGAGTACATAGGCGTCGCGTGGGTCGGTGGCATCCCATCCGGTCGTCTCGGCGGCGCGTTTCAACCGGTATCGCACGGTATTCGGATGCACGTTCAACTCCTTGGCGGTGTTCTCCAAGGAACCGCCGTACCTGAGGAACGTCGAAACCGTCACATATGTGGGATCGTCGGGATTGTCCCCGCGCAATACCCTGTACACGTTCTGATACAGCTCCTCACGAGCGTGATTATCGCCCAAAAGCGCCCTTTCCGGAAGAAGCTCGTCGGCACGCAACGGCCTTGAGGGCGACGCGAGCGCCGGAGCCGCCTGCAAGGAGAACAACGTCTCGCGCAACGCATGGGAAGCACCGGAAACGTTGGCCCTTGTCGGACTCAAATACATCGGATCGGTCTCACTGAACGCCGGCATGATCGCGGTGCAGGTAACCTCCGGAGTGGCGGCGCCGGTCTGATGCGCCAGAATCAGCAGAAAACGGCCATATGTGCCCACGATCGCATGTTCGCCGCCCAAATCGCGTACGGCCTTACGCGCAGCATAGGAAGCGGCGGCCGGATTCGAACCAGGCACCCCGCCAATCGCAAAACAGTCGAATTCCCCACGCCATCCGAGCACGTTCATCAGCGACGCGACGCGCTCGTCGGACAATCCGGTCACCAGGCATTCAAAAGCGAGACGTTCGATGGTCGAATCGTCGGTACGGCCTGCCAGAAGGTCGAGAATATCTGCCTGCTCAGAATTCATAACCATCAAGCTTAGTCGAAAAGTCGCTGCACGCCCTCATTCGGGCAGTGGCGCTATTATGGCCGCTTATGAGCGTAGTGCAAAAGAAATCCGGCAAAGGCGAGCGCGCGATATCCATACTTAGTTGGACATTGGCCGTGCTGGCATGCCTGTGGATAGCATGGTGTTGCGCCATCGGCCCGTTGTATTGGGATGATACGGGATTGGCTGGTTTCGGATGGGCCAACGCGCTGTATTTGGTAGTCGCCTTCGCGATCTGCCTTGCGATTCTGCTGACTTTGGTCCGCTACGGCCATGGCAAGAGGGTGCTTCCCAAGTATTTCGGACGTAGGCACGCCACGTTGCGCGAGGAGGTTGCCGGTACCCCCACCACGGTGCTTGGTATCATGTTGCGCCATTTACGCAACGCGGCACACAGCCGTCCGGGAAGGGCCATGCACGCCGTCATTGTGTGGACGGGTCGGAAGCTCACGCGTTGCACCGACTGTTGGTGGAAGCTCATGCTCGTGTTTCTGATCGGCTGGCTATGGATACCCACAACGCTTCTGGCCGCGTTCGGCGCCGATATTCGATCGCAGATCCGCGAATTCAGCTGGGCTTGGAACCAGTGGACCGGCCTGAAGCAGCCGTACATCGGTTTCTTCTCGTTCGTGCCGATGGACATCTATCCAACGGCACACTACCTGTGGCCCGACAATCCGACTTACCTGACCGACCAGCATAATGTGGTGCTGACCGTCTTCTACGGCGCGTCCGCGGCGATCTCCAGAGGGCTTACCGGCTCCAATGATGCCGGAATCGTGGCATTGGCGGCCCTGCAGTGGCTGTTCGCCGCATTTTGCTGCGCGGCGACCGCGAACCGGTTCTTCAACCTGCCCTGGCGTAGGCTGGGCGTGGGGACGTTCGATTTCTCTCATCCGGAACGTCATGACTGCTGGAACATGCGCGACTTCATCCATCCTGAAGTCGGGGTCGTGGCCCGTCCGTCCCGTCTGCGCGCGGGAGCGAAGACCCGATTCTGCATACTTCTGTTTTTCCTGGCGTGCCCGCTGGCGGTGTTCTCCACGATTTCGCTGACCAAATCTCCGCTGTTCGCGTTCTCCTTCGTATGGTGGTTCGGCGTTTGGTATGAACTGCACATGACCCACATCACGGCGTTGCCGACCATCAACGGCAAACCCACGAGACTGCGCATGCGCTCCCACATGGCGTTGCTCATCTCCAGCTGCATGATGCTGATCAGCGCGAAATACGCATGGTACATCATCGCGTTCGCGGCAATCATCGCATTGCTGAACGATCGCAAACGTTGGAAAACCTACATTGTCGCGTTACTGCTGCCGACGCTGCTCATTCACGGCGGCATTGTGTTCCTCACGAATTCCGGTGCGATCATCAGCGGAGACCCGATCGAAAGCCGAGGCATCCAACTGCAGCAGATAGCGCGAGTCGCCAAATACAATCCGCAAGGCATCTCGCAAAGCGCGGCGGAGAAGCTCGAGCCGATCTTCAATCTCGACCAGATGGCCGAAGCGTACTATCGGCAGGATGCCGATCCGGTGAAATCGTCCGGAATTCAAGCCAAGAAGGTGAGCTACAAGTGGCGCACCGTCACGCAGGAAGACATGAAGAACTTCAACGAGGCGTGGCTTGAAATAATCAAAGACAATCCGGTGATCGCGTTGGACGCGTTCTTCGCGGAATGCTTCGGCTACTTCAACGTCACCGATCTGCCGTACGTGTCGATGGATTACTACGTGAACAACGATTACGTGCAGTCCGACAACGAATGGATAGGACGATACAACCACGATTGGCGTGACGCGATCGCCGGTTTCGCCAAAGGATGGGGCAACATTCCGGTGATCGGCTGGGTGGCCCACGGGAACCTGTACGTCACGTTGACGCTGCTGATCGGCGCCGCGGAAGTGGTGTTACGACGGTGGCGTTCGCTGTCGTGGCATTTGACGTTGCTGCTGCTCATGGGCGTGATGATTACGGCGCCGGCCAACAATTTCGAACGCCATATGCTGCCGGTCGCGTTCGTGTTCGGTTTCCTGTGTCTACAGTTCGTGCGCGAGTCACGTGCGCAAAGGCGTCTTGCGGCCGGTGCCGCCACGTCGTGACGATGTTCGATTGACGACGCGTGGGTTGATGGTCATGATGATGATTGATCGCGTGCGATTGACGGTTTGCCATGATGACGACCGACGATATGGGCACGCCATGGATGTTTACGATTGCGTGGATTGCGTGAATTGCGTGGATGGAGGCTTTACTGATATGGACGTCGCCGATACGAATCGCACCGATGCGAACGTGCCGGATGAGGATTTCACGTTGGGATTTTCGGCTGACGAGGATTCCTTGATGGACAAGGACTCTTTGCCGGACTGTTCATCGGATCCTTCGTCGGATTCCTCGGAAGATGCCGGTCTGTTGGACCCGCAACGCGTGCTGCCGTTCACCTGCGCGGTTGCGGACACGGTGATCGCTTTGGCTTCGGTCGGTTCCACGAACACCTTCGCCGCCGATTTGGTACGTTCGGGCGGATTTTCCGCGGATGGCCGCGCCGGGAATAACGCCTTCGCCGTGGTATGCGCCGATACGCAGACCGCAGGGCGCGGCCGGCTCGACCATACGTGGGCCAGCAGCGCGGGGGAGTCGTTCATCGTCAGTTTCGTCGCGTCCGTGCCGGTTGCGATCGTGCGAGATCCGTCCGTGTGCGGATGGTTGCAGATGAGCGCCGGATTGGCCGCGTTGAGCGCGATTTGCGAGACCTGCCCGCGCCGGCGAATCGAGCCGCAACTGAAATGGCCGAACGATGTTTTCGCGGACGGCAGGAAACTCGGTGGCATCCTTGCCGAGATGGTGCCGATTCCCGATTGTGACGACCGTGTTGCGATCGTGTTCGGCGTTGGCTTGAATCTTGCCGTTCCAGCGGAACACCTGCCCGCGGACCAGGCGATTTCCTTGCACATGTTCGCCGATGGCCTGCCGGATTTCGCCGCGTTAAGGGACACGTTGGCTTCCCGGATAGCACGGGAGCTGCAGCGCCGTCTGCGATATCTGGAAGAGGATCCGGTGTCGGGCGCACGTCATTGCCTGGATGAGATGAACGATGCCTGTTGGACGATCGGCAAAACGTGCGAAGCCCATTTCACCGACGGTACGACCCTTCGTGGAAGGGCCGTACGCATCAATCCCGACGCATCGCTCACCATCGAAGACCGCCAGGGGATGCCCCATCAGGTCACCACTGCGGACGTCGGCGTGCTTGCGGACTGACTTTCCGAATCGAATGTGGTATGCCGATGGTCGTGGGATGCGTCATTTGCCCAGGGCCGCGACCACCGCGGAAGCGACCATC
>CAVEVJ010000246.1:0-6491 GCA_963619075.1 Acidaminococcaceae bacterium | reverse complement strand
GATCACGTCTGCCGGGCGTCTGGTGCTGGCCCATGTGGTCGAACTCCCCTATGTTGCCCCGGATGGCCCGTTAACCGTTTCCGGAGGCGTGAAGGCCGAGGAATTGCTTGGTCTGACGGAGAGCACCGATCCGATTCATGGCGAGCGTGTGATTGCTGCGATCGCGATGCCTTCCGCCGAGAATACCGATAAGGACGGCGATACGGCGGCGCATGTTCCTCTGGCGTTGGGTACGCGAAACGGCGTGGTCAAACGATGGAACCGCGAATCCCCGACCACCATGGACTCCTGGAGCATCATTGACCTGAAGGACGACGATGAGGTTCTGTCCGCAGCCGAAGCTCGTGATGAGGATCGGCTGGTGTTCGTTTCCACGGATTCCTCGCTTCTGACCTTCGATGCAAAGAACGTGCGTCCGCAGGGCCGTACCGCCGGCGGCATGGCCGGCATCCGACTGGCCGAAGGATGCTCGGTCGAGGCATTCGCCGTTGTTCCCGCGCACAAGGTCGTGTGGAACTACGAGGAGGGCGAAAAAGGATTGACTTCCGCTTCGGGCGCCGTGGTGCTCACCGTTGCGGGCGACTCCGATGCGCTGCCCGGAACGGAAAACGGTTCCGCTAAAGTAACGCCACTGGAAATGTATCCGACCAAGGGACGTGCCACTGGTGGCGTACGTTCACAGCGCTTCCTGAAGGGGCAGAACACGCTGATTTTCGCATGGGTGGGCGCATATCCGGTACATGCCTCCACTAAAGCCGGAACGCCTGTGGAACTCCCCAAGCCGGACATGCGCCGTGACGGTTCGGGAACCGAGCTGGATGCGATCATCGGCTTCGCCGGATAGCCAAACAGCCATATAGTCAGATAGACGAAACGTCTGTATAGGACATCCTCAAGGATGGGATGCCCTATACAGACGTTGATATGTCGACGACACTCGTCCGTCGCGTTTCCTCAGCTGGCCTCGACTGGGTTATCAGTCCGACGCGCTCCGATACAACGATGCATATCGACCATTGAGGGCCATCAGTTGTTCATGGGAACCGACCTCAAGGATGTCGCCGTTCTCCATGTACAGGATGCAGTCGGCATTGCGGATTGTCAGCAGTCGGTGCGCGATGATGAAGCTCGTGCGCCCCTGCATAATGTGCTCCATAGCCTGTGTGATGAGCAATTCCGTCTTGGTGTCGACCTGCGAGGTGGCTTCGTCGAGAATCAGAATATCCGGATTGTCCAATACGATGCGTGCAATGGAAAGCAGCTGTTTCTCTCCCGCTGATAGTGCCGAGTTCTCGTCAGAGATCACGGTATCGTAGCCGTCGGGGAGTTTGTCGATGAAGCTGTCGCACTGCACGGTTTTCGCCGCAGCGATGATTTCCTCACGTGTGGCGTCGGATTTGCCGTATCCGATGTTATCCGCAATGGTTCCCTCGAATAACCAAGTATCCTGCAGTACCATGCCGAATTTCTCTCGAAGGTTCCGCTTGGACAGGTCATGTGTATCGACGCCATCGATTCGGATGACTCCACCTTGGATGTCGTAGAACCGCATCAACAGGTTGACCAGCGTGGTCTTGCCAGCGCCTGAAGGACCGACTACCGCCATGGTCTGTCCGGGTTTCGCAACGAAATTCACATCATGCATGAGTTGTTTGCCGGGTATGTAGCCAAACTGCACATGAGTGAATTCGACCTCGCCACGCACAGCGCCAAGTTCATGCTTCGCAACTCCCTCGGCGGGCAACTCCGGAGCGTCAAGGAAATCAAAGATACGCTCGGCGGATGCCACTCCCAAAGCCAGACTGTTGAAACTGCTCGCCAGAGTCTGTATCGGCGTATCGATCAGGCTCGTATAGATGAGGAACGCTTGGAAACTACCGATGTCGAGCTTTCCCTTCATCAGCAGTATGCCTCCCAGTACGCACAATGCTATGTAGGCGAGATTGTTCAGCAACTTGGACGCTGGCAGCAGGAAGCCCGTGACAAAACGGCTGCGGATGTACATACGTGTCACTCTGTCATTGACTTTGTCGAAGTCTTCGCGAATCTGGTCATCGCAGCAGAACGCCTGCATCACGCTATGATTCGTATAGGCATCGTCCATAATCGAGTTGAGTTCGCCCACTACACGTTGACGATTCTTGTACATCGGCTGCGCGATACGAGAGATGGTCTGCAGCATCACATAGCTCAACGGCACCATGATGAGGAAAATCACGGTGAGTCTCACATCCAGAAACAGCATGGCGATCAAGGTGCCGATAATGGTGAGCACCTGCGAAATCAGTTTGATCACCGTGGTGTCAAGCATGCTTGACAACGTGGTCACATCATTCGTCACGCGAGCCAGCAAATCGCCGATTGGATGACTGTCGACATAGCTCAACGACATGCGATTGATCTTCCGTTGAGCTTCATCACGCAAGTGTTTGACGATCTTCTGCGAGACCAGCACCGCAAGACGGTTGTCCTGCCAACTCGCGCAATGTCCTATCAGATACATGCCGACCAGAATCAGACATTGTGTGGTGATGAAGGAAAAATCAATGGCTTTGCCGCCCGTGGCAGCTGCGATGTGATTCGCTATCGTACGGATTACCAGCGGCGCAAGGGTGAGAAACACGGTTTCAAACACGATCATCGTGACCAGCATCACCACCAGCAGCGGATTCTTCCACGCAATCGCGGTCAATCTACGCAAAGTGGCGGCGAAACTGCGTGAAGCGCGTCGTTTGGTTTTCGCAACCATCACTCCTCACCCCCATCATCTTTGGACGCGTAATACTGCGTGTCATAAATCTCGCGATATGTCCGGCAATCCCTCAGCAACTCGTCATGCGTACCGAAACCGACCATCTCACCGTCATCAAGCACGAGGATGCGATCGGCATCACGGATGGCATTGATCTTCTGCGCGACGACCACAACCGTTTTGTCATTCAAACACTCACGTACGGCCTGGAGTGCGGCACGCTCCGTACGAGCGTCAAGCGCGGAGAACGTATCATCCAGCAGATATATGCCGGCATCTCGGACGAGCGCGCGAGCCAGGGACAGACGCTGGCGCTGACCGCCCGACACGTTCTTGCCACCCTGTTCCATGACGGTATCCATCCGCTCCGGCAGATTCGGCACAAACTCATCGGCTTGGGCGGCCGACAGAGCCTCCTCGGCCTGTTCTCTTGTGATATCGCTTTGAGCCAACCGCATATTATCCCAAATGGAACGGCTGAACAGACGCGAGAACTGCGGTGCGTATGAAATTTTCGCACGCACCTGACGCGAATCGACCATAGCGGTATCGACACCGTCAATCAGCACACGTCCGACAGTCGGTTTGAACAATTGCACAATTAGCTGAAGCAATGTGGTCTTGCCAGAACCCGTCGCACCGATGATGGCCAATGTCTGCCCCGGCTCCACATCAAAGGAGATGTCGTTGAGCACAGGGCGCTCCGACCCCTCATATCCGAAACTCACATGCTCGAAACGCAACGAGGACGCTTCCGTCGCGGAAGAAGGCACCGTCTGCGCATTATGAACCGAATTCCCGGAATCATACGACAACACCTCATCAATGCGTCTAAGCGAAACGCTCACTCGCGGAATGAACGCAAGAATGGCCGACACGGACGCCAATGACGAAATGAACATCAGGATGTACTGCAAGAACTTGATAAGCGCGGCATTGTCCACCATGCCATACTGAATCTGAACGGCACCAAGATAGTACACGCCCACGATGGTCAGACTCATGATGAGTTGCATGGCGGGAGTCACCATGCATATGAAACGGTTCGCACCCAACGCGTTGTCATAGGCCTCATTGATGGCAGCCCCAAGACGTTCCTCTTCAAAGCGCTGCCGATTCGCCGCGCGCACCGCACGGACCCCCGTTAGTTTCTCCTTGAGTAACAGATTGATGCGGTCCACGCTTCTTTGCAGGCTCTGGAAACGGCTGCGGCTCACTCTGGACACCGCCCATGCGACGGCAAGCGCAGCGGCAAAGGCGACCAACACCAGTATCGTGAGCGATGCGTTCATACGTACCGCGACAATCAACGCACCGATGCCGGTGAATGGCACAATCAGCGCAGATCGCATGCCGATAATCAGCATGTTCTGTACCTGCGAAACATCGGCGGTGCAGCGGGTAAGCAAAGTGGCCGTACCAAAATGGTTGAATTCGGACGACGTAAATTGCGTAACCTTGCCGAACAGATCCCGCCGGATTTCACGAATCACCTGAGCCGTCGCACGCGCGCTGAAATAACCACTGACAACCATGCATGCCGCAACACCAATCGTGATGCCGAGCATCTGCAGGCCGATGGCGCCTATGACGGAAAAGTCACCGTCATAGACGCCACTACGCAGAATTCTGTCGGTCATAGTCGGCAGAATCAGCTGGCAGGCGACCTGCATCATGCTGAATACGAACACCAGGCACATCGACCCGATGCTGCATCGCATGTAGCGGATGATGACTCCCACGAGTTACAGCTCCGCTTCAATCATGTCATCAACGGGCATACGGTCGGTGAACGTCGCAAGTTTGGTCTGGTTCACCGTCTTGCCCTCGGTGACCTTACGCACGAAGAGCGAATTACGATAGCCATCCTTCACCTGCAATATGCCATCGAGATCAATGCCATAGCGAGATTTCAGGTTGTCTCGCATGAAGTCCGCGAACTGCCGTGCCATGACCGAAGCCTCGCCCGGCTCAAACACCAGTGTGGTTCTGCCATCCGCGTTGCAAAGCTCGATATGACGCACGATGGTACCGTGCTCGGCCTCGAATTCCTCAACCAAACCGTACAGTTCGAAGGCG
Source organism: Acidaminococcaceae bacterium (assembly GCA_963619075.1). GTDB lineage: Bacteria > Actinomycetota > Actinomycetes > Actinomycetales > Bifidobacteriaceae > Bifidobacterium. The sequence goes on along the minus strand of CAVEVJ010000246.1, from coordinate 1,660 downwards.
TACAGCTTATGTCCATCATGTTCCAGAGCATCGGTCTCCTTGCATGCGAACACAATGGTCGGAAGACCATTCCAAGCAGGTCCGACGGTGATGATGTCGTGCAGCTGGTAACGATACAGTCCTGAATACGTGGTGAGCAGGATGCGGTAGCTTTTCCCTTCCTCCACCTGATGCAGGCAAATGGGCTCGCCGCCGTCCAGAGGATGGAATTCGAAGAATATCGCGAAAGATGCCGGGATGCCGTAAGGGTTGTTCGGCTCGAACGGAATGTTGATCTTGCCTTCGCTGGCGCCGTATCCGCCGTCCATGCACAAAACGTTTTCAGGGATCAAGTGGTGCATGCTCTTGAGCACGCGTCCCACACTTGCGCTCGTCCAGCAGCTCAGATAGGTAAGGCCGGGCCAAAGGTTGCCAATCCCCACCATCCTGCCGGATGACTTGATTTCGCGCAGCATCTTGGCACGTTCAGGATCAGCTTTGAAGCTCTTGAGCAACTCCGCACGCAGTTCATCATCGATATCGACGCTCAGATCGCCACGCTCCATGTCGTCGCAAATAACGTCGAGATCACCGTTGATACGATCCAACAAGCCTTCGATATGGGCCAGATTGTTACAGAAAATCGCCGCTACCTTTGGCTCCGCCGCCGCAAGCACAGCCTGAAGGTACTCCAACGTTTCACGGTCAAGCGAAGTGGCTTTCAGCAGGGCAACCGGATATACCAGCGCCTCCTTACGACCGGAGCCGGAAATGGTCTGCCCCGACGCGGATCCCACCGGAATGCCCGCGGAAGTACGCTCGTATTCAGCGGGATTGGCCATGGACAGCCCCTTGTATCCCTTGGCCACGGCTTCTTCGAGGGCTCCCGGACGCAATGACATCTTGGAGAACAGACGCAGTTCCATGATTCTGTTCTTCATCTTCCCGCCAAGATGGCTTTCCGGATACAGCTTCGGCACACCGGTGCTGCCTGAGGTCGCGAGGAACATTTCCGTGGGACCGTCAAACAGCACGTCCTGAGCGCCATCCTTCATCTTTTCGATGGCTTCTCGATAATCCTGATAATCGGTAAGGGGAACGTTTCGACGGAAGTCTTCGATGCTGTGGATGTCCGCGAAATCGTAACGCTCGCCCCATTCGCTGTGGGACGCGTGGGAAAGGATGTCGAGCAGCACGTCGGTTTGCTGTCGTTCCTGATCGTAGAATACGTCGCTTAACTTGAGATTGGCCATGTTTTATCCTTTCATTATGTTGGGTGACCGACACATATCCTGTCGGTCTGCCGGCACGTTTTGGCACGCTACCGTTAATCGCCCAGGGATGAATCGCCTTCATCCTCGATCATGGTCAAAAAGAACCGTTCCTTCATCGGATTGTCAAGCACGCGCACGGGCTTGAGCTGGTTGATGGAGGCGCCTTTCATCACTTGGATATCACGGTACAGCGCATAGGTTTGCGGCTGGGAAAGATGCGCCACTGTCTTGCCTATCGTGCCAATGTCCACCTTCTCACCGAATGACGGGTTCGCCTTGCCTAGTTGTTCCTCGAAGATGCGTGCGTACTCGCCGATGCGTTCCACCGGCAACGGCGTCTCCGGTTCGAACACCAGAACGTATCGTCCCGGCTCGGCGGAAAGATCGGCGTTGACGCTGTATTCGGG
>CAVEVJ010000245.1:0-2775 GCA_963619075.1 Acidaminococcaceae bacterium | reverse complement strand
GCAATGTGCTGCAGAAGACGCAGGCGGTGATGGTGCTGATGACCGCGCTTTCGTTGGTCGCCGCCGCGATTGCCGTGGCGAATCTGATGGCCGCTTCGATTGGCGAACGTGGTTCGGAACTTGCGTTGATGAAGGCGATCGGTGCTACCGATGGCGCGGTTTCCCGCCTTATGCTGGCCGAAACGGCCGTGATTTCGCTGTTCGGTGCGTTGGTCGGCGCTCTGGCCGGCTCCGGGGTCGCGCAGATTGTGGGGCAGATTGTTTTCGGTTCCGGCATCACGATGAGGCCAATGGTATTCGTTCTGGTGTTCGTGCTGCTGACGATCACCGTGCTCGTGGCGTCGTTCTCGTCGATCCGTTCGATTCTGAACCTGAAGCCGGCGGAGGTGCTCCATGGCCGCTGATGAACGTAGGATCCGTGAACGTAAAGGGCATGACATGACCAATCGTAAGATGTTCCTCACCATGCTGTGGGGTGCGGTGTTCCACCGCCGTTCGCGTGCGGTGATGGCCGTCATCGCGTCTCTGGTGGGTGCCGCCACGTTGTTCTGCCTGGCGTCCGTGTGCATCGCGGTGCCGCAGCAGATGAACGAGGAAATGCGCGCGTACGGCGCGAACATGATCGTCACTCCATCGGACGCCGAAGAAAAATCGCAGGGCATCAGCAGCGAGACCATCGATATCGTGACCGCGTTCGTTTCCAGCGAATACAGCACGAAATCCGCGGCCTACCGGTATGAAAGCGTGCGCATCAACTCGGCTCCCTACACGTTGGCGGGCGTGAATACGAAAGCGGTCAAGGCGCTGAACGCCCACTGGAGCGTTACCGGCGATTGGCCGAGCGAAGGCAACGTCATGATCGGCCGTGATGTTGCCGATGCCCTTGGCGTGCAGGTCGGTTCGCGCGTGACCATCGGCTACCGCGCTTCCGACAACACGTCCGATTCCACCAAATCCCAGACCACGGAGAACGGCCGCGTCTCGTCCGACATTCTCGACACCGAAGGCACGGAGTTCCGAGTGGCCGGCATCGTGGATACGGGCGGCAACGAGGATTCCATCGTGTATGCCGTCAACTCCGACGTGGCCGAGCTTTCCGGCTCCGAACGCGGCGCCGACGTAGTGGAGTACTCCGTGAACGCGGTGGGAGACGAGCTTGGCGCCGTCATCAAAAGCCTCAACGCCAATCCGAACACCGGCGTGAAGGCGCAGGCCGTCACCCAAATCACGTCGTCGGACACCCGAATCATCACCATGCTGCAGACTCTGTTCTGGATCGTCTCGCTGGTGGTGCTCGTGCTGACGTTCGTCGGCGTGGGCACCACGATTAGCTCGATCGTAAGCCAACGCCGCAGCGAGATCGGCCTGCGTAAGGCCCTCGGCGCGTCCTCGAAGGCCATCGGCATCGAATTCTACGTGGAATCCGCCATATACGGACTGATTGGCGGTTTGTTCGGCACTGCGATCGGCTATCTGCTGGCCCGGGTGCTGTGCGTCACCGTGTTTGAACGCGCGATCGGTTTCAACTGGCTGCTGGGCTTTGCTTCGCTGATGCTCAGCATGCTGATCGCCATCGCGGCTTCCATCCCGCCGGTCCGCCGCGCAACCCGTATCGACCCCGCCATCGTTCTGAGGGAGGAATAACCATGAGCTCCGAAATGCTTCTTGAACTGAGCCATATTTCCAAGATTTACGGCGATTTGCATGCCGTTGACGATTTGACATTGACCGTTCCGCAGGGCGAATGGCTGGCGATCGTCGGTTCGTCCGGTTCCGGCAAAACCACGCTGATGAACATGATCGGCTGCATGGATACACCTTCCGAGGGTTCCGTGATGCTTGAAGGCCGCAAGTTGGAGGATCTGAACGCCAAGCAGTTGGCGGACGTGCGCAAGAACATGATCGGTCTGGTGTTCCAGAAGTTCTATCTTGTGCCTCATCTGACGGCTGTGGAAAACGTCATGGTGGCCCAGTACTACCATTCCGTGGTCAACGAGAAGCAGGCCATGGAAGCGTTGGAACGCGTGGGTTTGAAGGACCGTGCGCACCATCTGCCTGGCCAGCTTTCGGGCGGCGAGCAGCAGCGCGTGTGCATCGCGCGGGCGCTGATCAACTGTCCGAAGCTGATTCTGGCCGACGAACCGACCGGCAACCTCGACGAGAAGAACGAGAAGATCGTGCTCGATCTGTTCCGCCAACTGCATGAGCAGGGAACCACGATCATCGTGGTCACCCACGATGCTCTCGTCGCATCCTGCGCCCAACGTGAGATCATGCTCAACCATGGCGTGCTCGTCGGTGAGAAGTGGAATGATGAAGTCGCGAAACGAACGTATGAGGAGAACGGCGGCAAACCGGCGTTCACCGGATCATCCGTGGAAGGCGCGCAGAACGGCGAAGTCGCAATCGAATTCGCGGACCCCACCAAAGCGGCGAAAACCGGCGGCAAGGAGTGAATCGCGGCCGGTCTGCAGGGCAGGTAAAAACGTAAACGGAAGAGGAACGGCCGAAACGGTCGAGATAAGGCGGCAGGTGACCATGAGCAACGAACAATCCACCGCGGTGAAGACCATCGCATTGACGGCGGCCACACTTGCGTTGCTTTCGGCATGCGGAGAAACGACCGCCACGCCGATGAACGACGAATATTCGGGCAATTCCGGCGAAAGCGTGCAGTCCCAGCAGGAGAAGTCACAAACCAGCGGCAGCGCCACCGACGACTCCACCGACAGCGGCGATTCCTCCGACAGCAACGAGGACTCCACCACTTTCGAC
>CAVEVJ010000244.1:0-7622 GCA_963619075.1 Acidaminococcaceae bacterium | reverse complement strand
GCGAACGGCCACATGAACTTCCAACCACGCCAATCCGCATGGTGCTTATTAATCCTGGCCGTCGCCGAATGCGCAGGTGCATCGGCGACAACTTCTACTGCGGACATCGCATCCTCTCCTTCGAGGCAATACCGATTCATATCACTCCATTGAAAATACGAAACGGCTTCTCCTAAATGTTTGCGTTATCAGAATAACATCATAACGCAAGAATGTCCAGTTTTATTACGATTTTATCTATTCATCATCTTTTTCATAGATAGCTATTATGGTGACGAAAACAATGCATTCATTATGCATGTACCATAGATATTGCATATTTTCATCCAAGGAGGTTAAGCAATGGAACGCATTTCCGTCTCCTTGCAGGACGTAGCCAAAGAAGCCGGTGTATCACCGCAAACCGTCTCCCGAGTCGCAAATGGCAGCAATGCCGTCCGCGCCGAAACACGACGAAAGGTCGAAATGGCGATGGAACGTCTTGGATACCGCCCAAACTATGCCGCACGCGCGCTTAAAAGCGGAAGGTTCAACAATGTCGGCGTATTGCTATCGCACATGTCGTCCCACGGCAACGCCCGCACCCTTGAAGGAATAGTCAGCGCTGCCGCCGATAACGGATATTCCACAACCATCCGACCCCTCGACGGACTGCAGGACCGATCCTTGGCAGGCGCATTAAAACTGGTGGACCAACTTCCACTTGATGGAGTCATCGTCATCATGGAACGCGATTTCACCGATTTCAACCAGTTCAAGCCAGCCCCCGGACTGCCCGTCGTGCTCATTTCTGAAGAACCGGCGAATTACTGCCCCACCGTCGATTCCGACTCCTACGGATGCTCCACCGCGGCAGTCGACTATTTCCTCTCGAAAGGGCACAAAACCGTATACCACATCGCAGGCCCCTCCGTCTCACGCGCGGCGCAAAGCCGTACACGAGGCTGGCGCGACGCTCTGACCCAAGTCGGCATCGCGGCTCCGCCCATGTACATCGGCGATTGGGAAGCCGATAGTGGATACCAAGCTGGATTGGCGCTTGCGCATGAACATAACTGCACTGCAATTTATGCAGCCAATGACCAGATGGCATATGGAGCCATGCTCGGACTACGAGCAGCAGGCAAACGCGTTCCCGAAGACGTCAGCATCATCGGAGTGGATGATTCGCTCAGGGGCATCGTTCCCCGACTTGAGCTAACCACGTTACGACTGAAATTCGATGCCGTCGGCAACGAAGCCTTCTCAATGATCGCAAGGCAGTGCAACGGAGAGAAAGTGCCATCCGGCATCAAGACGGTGGTTTCTCCTGAATTCATCGACCGCGGTTCCGTGGCGGAACTCAACTAAACAATCTCGAACCAAGGTACGTCACATAGCGACCGCTCGCAGACCCTTGACAGACTTCCGACAGCCGCAGAAAACAAGAAAACAAAAAGGGTTGCCGCGGAACACGGCAACCCCATCGACAGGCAGCGGCGGCATCACTTCATAGTGAAGCCCTGCTCCTTACCATAGTCCTGCAGGGCAGTCTGCCAAGCCGTCACACCTTCAGAAAGCTTCTGATCACCGGTATAGCACTTGCCAAAGTAATCGCCAAACACATTGCGGGCCTTCACCTCGAACGGCAGGAACTGATAGTTGGAGGACACGTTTTCCGCGGCCTGAGCCAAAACCTCGTTATACTTCTGGCCCCCGAAGTAGTCCACTTCCTCGCCATCGGAATTCTTGACCGTGGTAGCGTTCTTGAAGGAATCCTCCTCCAGAGAGGCCTTATCGGCCGGGAAAGCGCCACCGGAAACACGAGTGGCCACTCCATCACCGTGGTTCGTGTATTCAATGAAGTCGTAAGCCGCCTGGGCCTTCGTGGATGACGACATCACCGCCAGAGAAGAGCCGCCGTTCTCCGCATTGGTAACGGAGCCATCGGCCGTAGGCATCTGGGTCACGCGCCACTTGCCAGCGCCGTCAGCGGCGGAATTGGCAAGGTTGCCCGGCATCCAGGCACCCGTAAACAGGGACGCGATGGTACCGTCCACCATGCCTTTGAACCAGTCTTCGGTCCAACCGGTGGTCTTGGTGTCAAGCAACCCCTCGTCCAGCATCTTCTGCCAGAATTCATTGAACTTCTTCACACCCTCATCGCCAGTCAGATTAACAGTGACTTCAGTACCGTCCGATGAGGTCTCGAACGGAGTTCCTCCCGCAAGCCAGACCATGGAATCATAGAAGCCGCCATCTCCGGAATCGGACGTAATGTAGTAATCGTCTCCAAGTGCATGAATCTTCTTGGCCGCCTCATAATAGTCGTCCCATGTCTTGATGGACTCCGCATCAACGCCGGCCTGATCAAACACTTCTTTGTTGTAGAAGAAGGCCATCGGGCCGGAATCCATCGGCAAGCCGTATACCTTACCGGCAAACTGTACGGAAGCCCATGTTCCGGGAGTATAGAAATCCTCATATCCGGAAGTCTTATCCGTGATATCCATCAGATTGCCTTTGATCGCATATTGCGGAATGGCATAATACTCGATCTGAGCAACATCGGGAGCACCGGAACCTGCCTCCAGCGCATTGTCAAGCTGCGTATATTCCTTGGTATTGGTGCCGACGTTCTTAAGGTTCACCTTAATGCCGGTCTTCTCCTCATAATCCTTGGCGACTTGCGTCAGTGTCGAATCCCATGCCCAGACGGTAATTTCCGTGACATCGCTCTCCTGTTCCGGTTGGCTCGAAGATGAGTCGGACCCTCCACACGCAGCCAACGGCATCACCATGGCGACCGCACCGAACAGAGCCACAATTCGCTTGTCGAACTTCATCGTTCTTCCTCCTTTTCCACCCGGCCCCTATGCCGGCTCTTTCAGCAAGGAATCGCTCAACCATTGAACAACCCCCGCTGGGTTGAGCATAACACAAAATAAATGTTTGCGCAAACAAAAAGATTTTCGCATATTTCCAATGATTTTAAAACTCACAATATTCTAAGAATATTTACGTAAACACTTGTAGTGGAATACTCAAAACAAAAAACGCCGGCCCCGAAAGGGACCGGCGTTGCCGAAAAGTGCGTCAGCCTTCCATGCCGAGCTTCTGGCGTTCCTTCCTGGAATACATGAAAGGAGGCAGACGGCGGCCCTGCTTCAGCCAGGCATGGTATTCCGCCGTGGCCGCGAATTCCACATCGGAGGCGGAATTCAGGCAGGTTTCCACGGAGTCCTGAATGACGCCGATGATGAAGCCGACACCTACCACCTGCATGGCGATATCGTTATCGATGCCGAACAACGAGCATGCCATCGGAATCAAAAGCAGGGAACCACCCGCCACACCGGACGCGCCGCATGCGCCAAGCGCGGAAACCACGGACAGCAGAATGGCGGCCGGCAGGGAAATCTGGATGCCGAGCGTATTCGCGGCCGCCATCGCCATGATGGTGATGGTCACGGCTGCGCCATTCATGTTGATGGTGGCCCCCAGAGGAATGGATACGGAATACATATCCTTGTCAAGCCCGAGCTTCTCACACAGCTGCATGTTGACCGGAATGTTCGCGGCGGAGGAACGGGTGAAGAACGCGGTCACGCCGGACTCCTTGAAGCAACGGTAGACCAGCGGGTACGGGTTGCGGCGCAGATAGATGAAAATGACCAGCGGGCCGAACACCAGCACCATAAGCAGCATGGTGCCCACAAGCAGGAGAAGCAGCGAACCGTATTGGGTGAAGGCTGCGAGACCATTATCGGCCACATTGCTGAACACCAGACCCATGATGCCGAACGGGGCCAGGTTGATGACCCAGCGAATCACCTGGGATACGCCTTCGGCCACGTTGGCCATGAACGCCTTGGAACTCTCGTTGGCGATGCGCTTCATGGCAAGGCCGAACAGGCAGGCCCACATGAGGATGCAGATGTAATTGCCGTCGATCATGGCCTGAATCGGATTGGATACGATGTTGGTCAACAGCGTCTGCACCACTTCGGAAAGCCCCTGCGGCACCACGTCGGCTTCGGCCGCATCACCCAGCGACAGCTTCTGCGGGAAAACACGGGAGGTGAGTACCGCCACGACGGCGGACAGGAACGTGGTGAACAGATACAGGAATATCACCGTTCCGAAACGACGGTCCAGCCTGCCCGTGCCCTGGGCAAGCGCGCTGGCCACAAGCACAAACACCAGAATCGGGGCGATGGCCTTCAAAGCGCCGACGAACAGCGTGCCGAGCATTCCTATCCACGTCATATGCGGCGCGACCAGCGCAAGGGTGGTACCGGCGATCAGGCCGACGATGATGCGGATGATCAATTCCGTACCGTTGTATTTGTTGATGGCGGTTTTGACCGCCCCGGAAATATGTCCCATAATCTTCTCTCTCATTCTCAGCCGGCTTTCCGGCCTCCAAACAGAGAGTCATCCTAATGCCAACCGGCACGACGAAAGAGGGCATGTCCACAACGAAAGACACAAGCCCGTCGCACGGTCACGCATCGCCGAGCGGAATGTTGGACACGAACACCCGAAGCTCCCCCGTCGTCGGATCAACGAACTCCAGCCTTCGCGCCACCAACTCCAACGGACGGGAGAAATCGTCGTAGGCGCGCTCGCGAATCGTCGGATAGAAGTCATCACCGAGAATCGGCAATCCCAACGCGTTCATATGCACGCGCAACTGATGCGTCTTGCCGGTTTGGGGGTGCAGCGTGTAATCCACGTACGCACCGCCGTCGATATGACGTACCGCGCAACCCCGTTCGATGAGCGTCACCGCATTGGCGGCGTCCGGGGTTTCGTAAGCCTGCAATCGCCCGCGATCCTTGTTGATATGCGACCTGCGTTCCAGCGGAAACGGCCTATCCGCATGCGTTCTTGCGATCGTGCCGTATTTCGGACGCACATATGGCGCGAGCGGGGCCAGGCATTCGTAGGTTTTCCTCGCCTTGCGATTCTGGAACAGCATCTGATAGGCGCCGCGCAACTCCGGCTTGCGTACGAACACGACCACGCCGGCCGTCAGACGGTCGAGACGGTGAGCGGGAACGATGTCGGGCTCGCCGTAGCGTTCGCGCAGTCGTATCAGCGCGGTCTCCCGATACCACATGCCGCGTGGCGTGGTGGCCAGAAAATGCGGCTTGTCGATGACGATGATTCCGGCATCCTCGTAAAGAACCTCATATTCGAAGGGAATATGAGGTTCTTCGGTAACGTACCGATGCCGTTTGCCGGAATCACTCAACGGTAACGGACTTGGCGAGGTTTCGCGGCTTGTCGACGTCATAATTCTTGAGTTTGGCCATATCCATGGCGAACAGCTGCAGCGGCACCACGTCCACGAGCGGACTCATCAGCGTCGGGCATGCCGGCCTCCAGAAGACCACATCGGCGTAGCGTTCCACATCCGGATCGTTTTCCTCGGCCACCGCGATGATGTACGCGCCACGGGCCTTGACCTCTTCGATGCCGGAAATGACCTTCGCGTGCAGCACGTTGCGTCCGCGCGCCGGCGGCACGATGAACACCACCGGCTCACCCTCGTCAACCAGCGCGATCGGACCGTGCTTGAGCTCTCCGGCCGCGAAACCTTCCGTAAAGGTGTAGGCGATCTCCTTGAGCTTCAACGCGCCTTCCATGGCCACCGGATATCCGACGTGGCGTCCGAGGAACAGGAAGGACTTGGCATCCACCATCTGTTCAGCCGCGGCCTGCACCGCCTTCGTCTGGGTATCGAGCACCCACTGGATCTTGCGTGGCATCGCCTTGAGGGAGTCAAGGGTCTGCGCGATCTCGTCGCGGTACATCGATCCCTTGACCTGGGCCAGATATAGACCGAGCACGTACGCCGCGGTGATCTGCGCCACGAACGCCTTGGTGGATGCCACCGCCACTTCCGGTCCCGCGTGCGTATAGAGCACGGCATCGGATTCGCGTGGAATGGAAGCGCCCTGCGTGTTGCAGATGGCCAGCACCTTGGAGCCCTGCTCGCGGGCATGACGCAATGCCATCAGCGTGTCCATGGTCTCGCCGGACTGCGAGATGGCCACCACCAGCGTGCGCGGGGTCAGAATCGGATCGCGGTAGCGGAACTCGTGCGCAAGCTCCACTTCCACCGGAATGCGGACCCAATGCTCGATGGCGTACTTGGCCACGGTTCCCGCATAGGCCGCGGTGCCGCATGCCACGACGATGATCTTGTCGATGACTTTGAAATCATGCTCGTCGATACGCACCTCATCAAGATTGAGGTTACCTTCGGAATCGAGACGTCCGAGCAGGGTACGCTGCACTGCGGCCGGATCCTCGTGGATCTCCTTGTCCATGAAGGAATCCCAGCCGCCTTTTTCCGCGGCGGAGGCGTCCCAATCCACGGTGTAGGTCTTCGGATCGCTCACGATGTTGCCCATGAAATCGGAAACGACCACTTCGTTGGCGGACACCATCACGGCCTGGTCCTGATCGATTTCCATGGCTTTCTTGGTGTAGGCCACGAAAGCGGCCACATCGGAGCCGAGGAAGTTCTCGCCTTCGCCGAGACCCACCACGAGCGGTGAATCATGGCGTGCGCCCACCACGATGTCGGGCTGGCGGCAGTCGGTGGCAAGGATGGTGAAGGCTCCTTCGAGCATGCGGGCCAAACGTCGCACGGCCTTGAACAGGTCCGGCTTGCCGGTCTCCTCGATGATCTTGTCGGAGATCTTGCCCAGCAGTTTCGCCGCCACTTCCGTATCGGTTTCCGAAGAGAAACGGTATCCTTCGGTCTGCAGGTCGAGACGCAGTTGAGACGCGTTTTCGATGATGCCGTTGTGGATGATGGCGACTTTACCGTCACGGGAGGTGTGCGGATGCGCGTTGACGTCATTCGGCACGCCGTTGGTGGCCCAGCGGGTGTGGCCGATTCCCACGGTGGCCATCGGCATCGGGTCACGTTCCACGTCTTCGACCAGATTGGCGAGACGGCCGGCTTTCTTGCGCACCTCCACATGATCCATGTCGGGCGAGGTCAACGCCACGCCGGCCGAATCATATCCACGGTATTCAAGCCTCTGCAATCCCTGAAGGCATACTTCCAGCGGCTTGCCGCATGAGGTTTGCACGTTTCCTGCATATCCTACGATTCCACACATACTGCCCTAGCATATCGGTTCACGGTGTCAATCGCGAAACGAACCGCTTCGCGTCCGCAAACATTTGTAATACGAACACAAAAAGCGGTTCACAGCACGTGCTGCAGGAATTCCTTAAAGCGTGGCTCCTGGGGATTGTCAATGATTTCCGGACCCCCCTGTTCCACGACGACGCCGCCGTCCATGAACACCACCTGGTCGGCCACCTCACGCGCGAAGCCGATCTCGTGGGTCACGACCACCATGGTCATGCCCTCCTTGGCCAGCGACAGCATGACGTTGAGCACTTCACCCACCAATTCGGGATCAAGCGCGGACGTCGGCTCGTCGAACAGCATGATCTCCGGTTTCATGGCCAGAGCGCGGGCGATCGCCACACGTTGCTGTTGTCCACCCGACAACTGCGACGGATAGTGGTCGATGCGCTCCCCCATGCCCACTCGTTGAAGCTCTTGAATGGCTATCTCGCGGGCTTCGGCCTTGTTCATGTGCTTGACA
>CAVEVJ010000243.1:0-4340 GCA_963619075.1 Acidaminococcaceae bacterium | reverse complement strand
GACCGCAGCCGGCGAGATCGCGCCGTCATTGGCCGCGGTGCTGGTGTTCGCTGATAAGCCGACCCGTATGTTGGGTATTGGCCACCTGCGCGGCCATGAGACGAATCGTCTGGAGGCGTTGGTCAACGAGATCGAGCGCATTGGGGGAGAAGCCCGCGAGCTGCCTGACGGATTGGAAATCATACCGACGCAAGAGGAGAACCTTCACCCGTCTGACATGGAAACCTACGCCGATCACCGTATGGCAACGTTCGCAGCCATGCTGGGCCTGCGTGTCAATGGAATCCAGATTCGCAACGTGGCCACCACGGCGAAGACCCTGCCGAATTTCGTGGATATGTGGAACGGCATGCTCTCGTGAATGAATCCGCGTATCGGCGGCGACTCCGCATGACGGGTAGGAAATAGTCCTTGGCTCATTATTCGGTCTACCGGATGATGAGCCATTCTGTTAGGGCCTGTGAATGGGGTCCGCAAGTGTCTGCAAGTAGGGCCTGTGAAGAAGCAAATTCGACGTTTGGAGCGGCTCTCACTTAATGAAGATGGATTATGAATCTTGGTTTTCCGTTTACTCGGCGAATCGTTGCGGACGGATAAGTCTCACTGGATGCATTATTCAAAGTAGAAGTTAGGGGACAGTTGGGTGTGATAATCGAACCCTTCATGAGGTGTACGATTGATGACTAAGCCCGGTAGAAATCTTGTTCGTCAGGGGGAAGTCGTGCATTTTACTTCCATGCATAATTCCAAACGCGCATCACATGCGGTATGCTCGGTTTCCAGAAGAGTATGGTTTGCCATTCTTGCGGCATCATTGGCGCTTGTCTTTCCGGCTCAGGCTTCCGCTTCGGAAAATGATGTAGCCAATCGTTGGTATGACGTTACCGATAAAGTCCTGAACGACGAAAATTACCGTGCATATTCATATGCGGGTTCCGATGTTCCAATCGCGTTGTCGGACGACAATGTTTCCACGACCGGATCTGAGACGTATTACAATCTTCGTGATTTTGGTTATACCACGCCGGCGAAGAGTCAGTATCCGTGGAACGATTGCTGGGCTTTTGGCTCTATCGCGGCTGCTGAATCGAGCATTCTTTCAAAATCGGCGCAGGGGGGGTATGACTTCTCCGAAGCGGATTTGTCCGAACGCGCGTTGGTGAATTTCGTATACTCATCCGATGGCGTTCCTGAAAGCGTAGCGGGTTCCGCGCAGGCGGGTGAGGGTTTTTACGGATACACCACGCCAAGGGGTTTTGACGTGGGCGGACGCTCCTACTATGTTATGACGCTTTTCAGCGCTGGAATAGGGGTGGTGCCCGAATCCGCTGCCCCCTACCGAAACGAGGAAGGCGTCTTCGTCTATGAAGTCAAAGAAGAGGGCTCCGAAGAAACGCAAACAATGTACATGACGCAGGACGAATGCGAAGCGTACAAGGATGAACATCCCAATGCGGCCATCACTCCCGAGGGTTGGGCTGGATATATGACGGACGATACCGGTCGAAAATACTTCGACTGGAGCGTCGACGAATCCCTATGGAACGTGAATGCCTTCAGTCTGAAAAGCGCCAATGTGCTACCCGAAGTCCGAGTAACTGGTGAAAGTGAAACCTACCAATACACTGACGTCCGTGCGGTGGCTGCGGTGAAGAGTGAGATTCTGGCCGGCCATGGAGTGTCGATCGGCTACTACCTTGACGGAACCAACAGTGAAGACAACAAGGTCTCAATGTATTTCGACCGTAACACTTGGTCTCATTACACATGGGAAAGCCGTGGTTCCAACCACAGGGTCTGCATTATGGGATGGGATGATGGATACGCCGCGAGCAACTTCAAGAATTCCGAAGGCGTGACACCTCCGGGCAATGGCGCTTGGATTGTGAAACAGAGTTCAGGAGCGGAATCCGAAAATCAGGATCAGCAGAACAACAGCGCATGGGGAATCCTGGATGAGTATGGTAAGCATACGGGATACTTCTACCTGTCGTACTACGACCAGTCCATCAAGGGCCTCATGTCGTTCGATTTCGATGTGACCAGCTCGGACAGTTCGGTGTATATGGACCAATACGATTTCCTCCCGGAACGTATGGTTGTTGTTAACGATTCGGATGAGCCGGTAAGCTCGGCCAATATTTTCACTGCTCAAGGGGATATGGCTCTCCGTACGGTTTCGACCGAAACCTATAAGGAGAACACGACCGTCACTTATCAGGTGTACCTGCTTGACGATGAGGCCACCACTCCTACCGATCCGGAACATGCGAAACTTGTTTTGACTGTCGACGAAAGTTATCCATACGGAGGGTACCACCGTACGTCGCTTGATTCAAACGATTGGATCGCCATGCGTAAGGGGCAACGGTACGCCGTTGTGTCCACGCAGAAGTGCGACGATGACGGTAAGTGGTATCAGGGAGCCATTACGAATATGTCGTATGCGACTCACGCAAAACTGAATGACGGCGAAAGCTGGACGGGTTCAACGGAAGGCTCGGACTCGCAGGCAACGGCCAAAACCCGATGGGATGACTGGACCGCAGTGAAACAGGGCGTGGATGACTGCGTAGGAGGAGTTTGGTCAGTCGACAATGCGCCAATCAAGGCCATTTCCGAAAAGCGCAACTGGGCGTCAGTCGACGAATTGGCATCGCTGGAAAGTGCGATTGGCGTAGCGAAGAATGTACTCGAGTCTGCTGTCGTCAGCGTGGATGGTACTGATGTCAGCACGTCGGCCACTTGGATGACTCAAAATGAACATGATGCGTTTTCGACGGCCATTAAGTCGGCTGAGGTGGAGCTTGGATGCGCTGGTGACGATTACAGGAACGTTCTGACGAACACCACTCCGGATTCTGCCGAAGTGAACGCTGCGATTGCGTCGCTTGCATCGCCGGCAAAGGCCGGAACGAAGGCTGATGCCGAAGATAAGGGAAACGATGGGGCGGGTGCTTCCGGTGGTAAAGCCGATAATGGCAAGGACGCTTCGTCTTCGCACGGGTCCAGCGCTTCTTCCAAGATGATGGCCGCGACCGGTGGCGCGGTTCTTGCTGTTGCGGCTTCCGGTGTTGTTGCCGTGGCCGCGGCATTGCTCGTGGTCTTCCATCGTAGGGCTCGTGACTAGAATTTCATTGCCGAATTGGCCTATATGCATGCCCGACCGTTGTTTTTGCGGTGTTTTCGACATACTTGGGCTTCACGTCTATTCCCATGCCGACGCAAACTGATGTTTTTGCGTCGGTTTGGAAATAGTTCGGGACTGTAGGTATCCCCGTATCGACGCAAACAAGTGCCTTTGCATCGGTATGGGAATAGTATGGCCTGTCCGGTATTCCCATACCGACGTATTGGGCCCCATTTCCGTCGGTTTGAGGATAGTACGTCTTGCTTAGTATTCCCATGCCGACGCATTAGGTCTAGCTTGCGTCGGTACGGAAATACCGAGACCCTGAAACCCACAACGCATATGCGCATACGCTCGGAGAGGGGCGCGGTGGAAGAGGCGCCGCACCTGCGAATGAGCCCATGTTTTTGTTTCGGATGTCTTATGCGACCGATATAGTCTGAAATCGTACTAGATAGACTGAGTTCGGACTATTTCATGTGAGGTTATATGACAGACGAAACCGCACCCATTAAACCGCTTGATGCGTTGTGCGACGCATCCATGCGATTGGATGACATTTACGGCGTTTTCGCCAAACGACACGGAGAAACCTATCTGAGCATGTGGGCCATCTACGAGCTGGGTACCCATCCGGAAGGACTCACCCAGAAGCAGCTGGCCAGCGCGCTGTACTCACCGAAGCAGACGGTCAGCTCCCTCATCGCATCCCTCGAACGGCGCGGACTCGTGCGCACCGTCTCCTCGGAGAACGACAAGCGGAGCAAAAACCATTTTCTGACCGAACAAGGGGAGAGGCTGTTCCGCGAGGTGGACTCGGAACAGGAGGAATACGAAATCGCATGCCTTCAAGAACTCGGCAGCGAACGCATGGCCCGCATGATCGCTGATATCGACGCTGTGCTCACCTGCATCGAACGAAAGCTTGCCAATGAAGACAGGGAATAGAGGTGACGTCATGACCGTAGCGTCGAATAACCGTCCCGCGAACATCGATGAACGATCCGATATCCAGGATGCCGCATTGCAGGTCAAATCGGTTCCGCTGGTATTCGTGGCGTTGATGATCGGCATGGTGGTAAGCTCGCTTGACCAAACCATCGTATCCACGGCGTTGCCGACCGTGGTAGGGGACCTTGGCGGCGTGGACCACATGCTGTGGGTGGTCACCGCATACGTTCTGACCAGCACCATCGTCATGCCCGTCTAC
>CAVEVJ010000242.1:0-3953 GCA_963619075.1 Acidaminococcaceae bacterium | reverse complement strand
GAACAGTTCGTGAGATTGGAGTTGGGGCTTCCCGTGTCGGTCGTTCCCGGCGTGGACGACGGCATGAAGACCGGATGGCTGGTCAGGACGGGCGGGAACCGGCTCCGCAGGCCATCGGACTCGGACGGATGGTTGTTGGACCTATGGGATTCGGGACGGCCGAACGATCCCACGGATGCGGCCGACTATGTCGGCGGGGCGGTTGTCCGGGGCGGAAGCGAGCGGGAACGGGAACGCATGCTTGGCCTGGTGGAAAACGTTGCATATGAAAGGAACGACAATGAGTGACCATGTGATTCTGCTCAATTCAGGCAAGACCGACGCCTACCGCCACTTGGTCAAATTCGTGCCTGGAGACCGCGTGGACGTCATCACGGAACGTAAGTACACTCCGCTGTATCCGCACGATGCGAATCTGCATTATGTGCATGACATAGCGGATGTGACGGAGGTGCTGGACGTCGCGAGGAAGCTGGATTCCTCCAGTCCCATCACCGCGGTGGTGTCTCCCAGCGAACGAAGCCTTCCCGTCGGGGGTTATTTGCGAAGTTATTTCGATCTTCCCGGAACCGGATTCGATGTGGCTTGGGGCTTCTCGAACAAAAGCGTCATGAAGAGCAGACTGCGCTCGGCGGGGATAGCGGTCGCCCGGTCGCTGACCATTTCGGATATCGGGCGTCTCGTCGAATGCGGTGACGACATCGGATGGCCTGTGGTCGTCAAGCCCGTCATTGGTTCCGGATCGATGCATACCTACACGATCGGCGATCGCGAGGAGGCGCTTTCGTTCCTTGAAGGACCGGAGGCGGCATGGTTCAGGCACAACCGCTACCAGATCATCGTCGAGGAATACATAGCGATGAAGGGCGAATACCATTGTGACGCCATTATCCGCAATGGCCGGGTCGTCTTTTCCGTCCTGCAGAGATATTTCTCTCCCCTGTTGGAATGCACCGGCACTTGGGGAGGGTCGATCATGGTCGACGAAACGGACGAACGCTACACCGCGATCAGCGCGATCTATCCCCAAGTCATCAAAGCCCTTGGGCTCAAGGACGGTGTTACGCATATGGAGGCCTTCTGGACCGGAAGCGGCTTCACGGTGGGGGAGATATCCTGCCGTCCGGCCGGAGGCGGCATCCCCAAATCGATCCTGTTGAAATATGGGGTCGATATATGGGATGCCTTCACTGCGGCATCGCTGAATCGTGAATATGATTGCGAGGCATCGGAATCGATTCCGGGAATCGTCGCCAATATCGATCTTCCCGTCCAGGCCGGCAGACTCGTGGACATCAGCACGATCGACGAGCTTTCATCGGTCGACGGTTTCATCTCCGCCGATCTCGCGCCCGTCGGCACCTGTTTTTCCGAGCCTCTGAATTCATCGTCGGCCACCGGGGTCGTGTATGTCCAACTGCACTATGACACCGAGCTGGCAGAAGTGCTTCGACAGCTGAAAAGACGGTACCACGCTGCCTACGAATCGTAATCGATTCCAATATGTTAATGCATCAATCAACACAGGGGATTTATGTTTGATGAGCAGATAGCGTCTGACTTTGTTCAGATGTTTCCTGAGACGCGAGAAGGGCTAAGAACAGTAGGTAGAGAAGCGGAGTATGCCGTTGTGGATAGCCGCGGCTTCGCTGCTGATATTGAACCTCTACTGCAGAAAATGTTCAATCAATACGATGACTACTCCATAGTTCGTAAAGATGGCGTCAATATAGGAATTGAGACAACTGACTATCAGTTTCTGAAGGAGGTAGGCAAAGGGACCATTGAAGTTGTTTCTCGACCATGCAGTGATCTGTAGGAGTTAAGAAGTGTTCACCGAATAGCCATGAGACGGCTTCTTTTGGAAGCAAACAAAATTGGATACTCAATTTTAGGGATTGGTTTACAGCCAAGATCCATTCCCTCATGGAATCTTCTGACAAAGAAACCGCACTACCGCATCTTATATACACTCATTCCGGAGGTGTGGAACTGGTTTGAGCTTATGACAGGAGATCAACTCCATGTATCCGTTCAACAGAATGAGTTACTGACTGTCGCTAATGTAGCCAATGCGGCAAGTTTTATTGTTGTGGCACTTTGTGGAAATTCATCTATCTACAACTCTCAGATAGCTCCTGCTGTTTCATATCGCGAGTATCACCTACAGCAGATACTCGCTGACAATAATCGACACGGACCAGCGCCTTTCGCTTCCACTATGGAAGATTTAGTCACTAGCATATCTAGTAGGCGGCATCTTTTCTTTTCTAAAGCGAAGCGGTATAGAGTTGATTTTGATAGTTTTCAAAAATGGATGAATGTCCCTCAAAGTTACTCAAAAGAAATATTCCACGAGTATCTCTTCCATTCCCACTATAACTGGAACAGCGCTAGACTTAGACCTTTGACTGGGACTATAGAGATGAGAGCTTCCTGTCAATTGCCGCCAGCGATTGATGGAGCCTCTTCGGCTCTGTATCTAGGCCTAATTGAGGGGGCGAATGACTTATATTCTCTTCTTTCCGAAACATTCAAACAATCAAAAGACTTATATCTGAATGCATGCCTCAATGGGATGGCTGGTATCGACTCTTCAGTGATTTATCAGGTACTGGAGGTCTGTTCTCAGTCGCTTAGAAATAGAGGCAGAGGGGAAGAACTACTCCTTGATCCGATGTATAAGATTCTTGCCGAGAGGGAAAATCCAGGTCAAAAGATGAGGCGTATTTTTCAGGCTAAGGGTCTATCTGAAGCAATTAACCTTTGCAAGTGGACAGAAGATGATATAAACAACTATCTAAAACCGTAGAATAATGCTTTGAAATATTATTTCAAAGAATCGTCTAATGCGTGATTGTCATCCTCAGATAGGTATCTGAGGATTTGTTGTGCTGGACTCAGATGTGGGGTCTCTAGATTTTCGTGGTTTGCTATAGAATTTTAGACGGCTGAAATTCTAGCCTAGCGTCAAATAAGATAAGGAGCTGCGTAATTCTCTTGGGAAGAAAATTACGCAGCCGTTTAATCTGTGAGTAGCGGTGTGCCCTTGATTCCCATCGATGATTTCGTCATCGCTCCCGTACTGACTGTCTTACTTGCCTGTGTTCGGCTTTATTGTTGTGAGTAGGGGAGAAGGGTGAGAGGCTGCCGCCCCAAAAGCCCTCCGCTTCGCTCCGGTCTGCTTTTGGGTTGCCTAGAAACGACTCATGATCCATATCTCGTTGCATCTGATTCGGCCGGATTTGGTGTGAAAGTCGGGACGAAGCATGTGTAACAGACCTCATAACCTTTGGAATTATTAGGTTTGAGGCTTTTGAACAGAAAATGCATACTATAGACAACTCTATAAAGTGTAAAAGTGTAAGCAAGAACGTTGGAATTCCAACGTTTTATTACTCTTTTCAATATCGCAAAGAGTAAAAAGAGTAAATGTGTAAAAGTGTAAATCAGGTGCCCCCGATAGGCGCTTAGAGTGACAAATAGAGTGCTACAATCAATCCAGTAATTGCTGAAAGCCTTGCTATTACTGGGTTTGAGGATAGTTGTTAGGGAATCTCGTATTCTCCGCCAGTAGGGCTTTCGGAGCAACCCGAAAGCCCTTTTTTCATATCCGGAAACGACTTCCTTCCGTGCACACAACCGGGAGATAGGCCCGTTTCTTCGAGGTTGTGGCTGGAAGGGGGCACACTCCATCATGCCCCACATCTCTCACGTAATTCAAAAATGGCCATTTTCCAACGATTTATGATGTTACCGCCGGAATGGTCGGCATCCGCTCCAACCCCCAACCGGGAGATAGCCTTGTTTCTCGCGGTTGGGGTCGAAAGAGGGTGCACACCGTTTCGCCCCGCTTCTTTCATGCGATACCGAAACGGCGGAATTTCAACGATCCGGAATTCACGTGCTGTGATGATCGATGCGCGTTTCGGCCCCAACTGGGAGATATGCCC
>CAVEVJ010000241.1:0-2921 GCA_963619075.1 Acidaminococcaceae bacterium | reverse complement strand
TACCAGCACATACATCATCACTATGGTGAGGACAATCTTAACCGCAGGTGGAATCTTATGCCGGCTACGGAAAAATAGCAGAATGCAATAAGTGGCAATGACGAGCGCGGCGATCAACATGTAATACGAACGGAATACCTTGCTCTCATAGTACAGAATCACCGCCGCGATACCGATTTTCATAAAAGGTATGTCAATCGGCAGGAGCAATACCGCATACACGGCCAGAAAGAACAGGAACTGGATGGAATCCTTGCCTATGTTGAACACGTAGATGTTCAACAAACCGATGCAGGCCAGGAAAAAGATGGTCTGTATCATATCGGGCTCGGGAAGCCTGAGCAGCATAACAAACACCAACAGCGTCAGTACGAGGCCAAGAAAGGTACTCCACTGATTCATCGTGGTAAAACCAAAGATATTGATGGATTTGAAAAAGTTGGCGGCAACGACGTAGGTGCCACCCCACGCCTTTACGTTCCTGTCGCCAATAGCCATGCCCAAAATACGTCTGTTGTCGTAGAAGTATTTCGCCGGAAGCATCAAAGTTATCAGTTTGGCTATCACCATCACGGCGAACATAAGCAGAAGCGTCGCGTTCTTGTTCCGGTTCTCCCACCAACCGACTTTCTTCTCGAGTTCAAGCTCATTGTCCATGAATTACAACCACCTCAAATACGCGCGGAATCAGCCAGCGCATCCACGTAGAATTTCTGCAACCACTCCGCATTGGCTTTGATGTCAAAACCCGCATCAGTCACGATGTCAGCGCCATTGGCACGCTCCGACTTGCCATACGCGGAATACTGGTTCCATATCTTCTTGGCCCATTGCGAAGGCGAATCATCCAAACCAATGATCTGCACCTTGCCGGTCACATCACACTGCTTGGGCACACGGTCGGAAATGGTGCAGGGCAATCCGGAGGCTTGCGCCTCGATCAGGGTCACGGGCAATCCCTCATACAGGCTCGGCAGAACGAAGGAATCCATGCCTTGCATCAGCCGGTTCACATCGGAACGCACGCCAAGGAACTTCACGGCATCGGTCAGGCCGATCTCATTCACTTTGGCCTTGATCTGATTCTTCAACTCGTCGTTCAGTTCTCCGCCGCCCACAAGCCACAGAACGCTGTTCGGGTGCTGCTTATGCACCTGCGCAAAGATATCAATCAGAAACACGTGATTCTTTTGCGGAAAGAAGCGTCCCACATGGCCAAGTACAAAAGTGTTCGAATCAGTAACGCCAAATTCCTCACGTACCTGCTTGGCAATGGCGGAATCATACCGATAAGCCGATGTGTCAATGGCATTGCGCTGCTGAATCACCCTGCCGCGATTGTTCTCGCCAAACAGCCAATCCCCCGCCTCAGTACCGCAGGCGAACATATGGGTCACATATTTCGGCAGACGCATACGGAAATACTCACGGAAAATGGATTTCAGATTGAACCCGACCGGACGATTATGCGCATGCGCAATACGGACCGGAACACCCTGTTCAGCCGCCACACGCAACGGGAAGTAGCTGCGTTCCTCAAGATTCGAATGAATAATCCGATATTCAGGATGCTGCTTAAGAAATGCGCGGAACTCACGCTTGTACCGCGCAAAATACTGCGGATACATCGGACACATGCGGTAGATATGCCCGCCAAGCGCTTCGATCTCGTCTTCGTAAGCCGCACGGTACTCACGGTTCACCAAAAAATCGTAGGTAACCTTACTACGGTCAAAATGACGAAGATAGTTCATCATCATGGTCTCGGCACCGCCACGATCCATCACAGTGTCGAGCACCAGCACTCGAAGCGGAGTGTTCTCAGCCATGGCGAACCTCTTCCTTGACCAACTGTTGGCGCAATCGGACCACGGTATTGGAGGGAATACCTTCCGCTATCACACAACCGGCCCCGATCACGCAGTTATCTCCGATGGAAGCGCCTTTGAGAATCGTCACGTTGCTGCCAATCCAGCAATGCTCGCCAATCACCACCGGTGCGGTGGAGTAGCCCTGCCCTTTGATGGTCTCCTCGGAATCGGCGAAACGATGGTTGTGGTCGTACACACGCACGTTCTCGCCGAAAATCGTTTCGCTGCCGATTCGAATCTCTTCGATAGCGTGAACCGCGCAATCGTTATTAAAGAAGACATTGTCTCCGATGGTAATGGTGCCACCCATCTCGGCCGTCAGTTGCAATCCCCTGCGGAAATGCAACGACTTGCCCCAACGGATGGATTTACCGTAAATGACCTTGTACAAGGCCTTCAGCAGCACGCCGGTAAACCGGTACCACAATTTCACCACTACCATTGGATCCTCTTGCTATCTCAGAAACGAGCTGACAATAAGTCAACAATTACTTCTTGGAATCCTTGACACGCGACTTATCGCTCTTCTTGGAAGAGGCATCGCCTTCATGGTCTTCGTAATAGTAGTAGCTGGATCGGTTGCCCTTGCCGGTAGGAACCATGTTCAGAACCACACCACGAACAGTGACTCTGGACACGCGGAATTCCCTCACCACTTCGCGCAATGCGGACTTCTTCGCAACGCCCTGGCCCACGACCAGCAGCAGCACACCACCCTGCTTGGCAAAGACAACGGCATCATTCGCCACCGTCATAGGCGCGGTATCGATAATGACGTAATCGTAACGCTCGGAGGCCTGATCGATCAGCTGACGCATGGCTTCAGATCCCAGAATGACGCCGGACGGGGTCTTCTGTTCTTCCGCGGGAAGAACGTGGAGATACTGCTTCCAGTACGGCTGAATGGCCTCGCTGGCGGACACATCCCCCTCCAAAAGCGAAGACAGGCCAATGCCACTGTTCAAACCAATCATGCCGGCCACAGACGGATGTCGGACGTCGGCATCGATGAGCAACACGCTCTTTCCCTTTTCCGCAAACGCAGCCGCC
>CAVEVJ010000240.1:0-2302 GCA_963619075.1 Acidaminococcaceae bacterium | reverse complement strand
GCGTGAGCGTGCGGAATTCATCAACTTCCGCAATCGCGCACAGAAGGAACAGGATCGCTTCCGCCAGCACGGCATCATCGACGTACTGACCGCGCTTCTGCCGGCTCTCGACGACATCGACCGCATCCGCGAACACAGCGAGATGGACGACTCCTTCAAGGCGGTCTCCAACAAGATCGACAAGGCGTTCGAGAAGTTCGGTGTCGAAAAGTTCGGCGAAAAAGGCGAGGACTTCGACCCGACCAAGCACGATGCGATTCTGCGCAAGCCGGATCCGCAGGCCGAAAAGGAAACCGTCGACACTGTTGTGGAAGCCGGTTACCGCATCGGTGATCGTGTGATTCGTGCCGCCCGCGTGGTCGTCGCGTCTCCGCAGGACTAACCATCAATCGGACCAGAGCGAGACGATACGAGCACATACGAAAACTCATATACGCAAATCAATCAGCATGACCTCGTGAAAGGAGGCACAACATGGCTGAGAATGAATGGCTGAGCAAGGATTTCTACAAGGTCCTCGGTGTCTCCAAAGAGGCCACCGAAGATGAGATCACCAAAGCCTACCGCAAGTTGGCGCGCAAATACCATCCTGATCTGAACAAGACCAAGGAAGCCGAAGAGAAGTTCAAGGACATCTCGGAAGCCTATGACGTGCTCAGCAACAAGGACAGCCGACAGAGATATGACGCCATCCGCCAATTCGGCATGGGCGGCGCACGTTTCGCCGGTGGTTCCGGTGCGGGCGGCTTTGATGCGGGTGCGTTCTCCGACATCTTCGGTTCCATGTTCGGCGGTGGAGACGGATCTCATATCCGCTTCCAGACCAACGGCGGTGGCAATCCCAATATCTCCGATATCTTCTCGATGTTTGGAGGTATGGGAGGCCCCGGCGCAGCGGGAGCCGGAAACCAGTACGGGGCGTACGGTTCCGCGCATAGCCAGGCCCCACAGCCGGAAGACGGCGAGGATCGTAATTCCAAAATCAGCCTGACCTTCCGTCAGGCGGTCAAGGGAGCTACGGTTTCGCTGTCCGCCGATGGCAAGAAATTCAAGACGCACGTTCCTGCCGGTGTGAAAGACGGGCAGAAGATCCGCATCGCAGGCAAGGGCAAACCTGGTCGCAACGGTGGTCGCAATGGCGATTTGTATCTGCAGATCAACGTTCCGGAAGATCCGAAATTCACGTTGCGTGGACGCGACATCGTCATGAAGCTGCCGATTACTGTCGGCCAAGCCGTTAACGGCGCGAAAGTAAGCGCGACGGATGTTGATGGCAATGAAGTCACGTTCAAGGTGCCTGCAGGCTCATCCAGCGGCGCGGAAGTGCGCATTTCGGGTAAGGGAGTGGCGAATCCACGCGGCAACGGCGATCTGATTGGTCGTGTGGAGATTTGCGTTCCCAACAAGCCGGGACTGGGCGTCAAACATGCGGCGAAGAAATTCGACGACGCGTGCGGTGATTTTGCCGACGAGCTCGCCAAGGAGCGCTGAGACCCATGGCACGTGCGCGCGTGGCGCAGCAGATCAAGCAGCTCTACGAGATGTGCGCGATGGCGATTGTTGCCGGCAGGGCTGATTTGGACGGGGCCGACGAGGTCGGTTTCGACATCGAACTGCCGGTATTCACCGTCGGACGCGTCGGCGAACTGACCAACGTGCATCCGCAGACGCTTCGGCAATACGATCGCGTGGGACTCGTGGTGCCGAAGCGCACGGAAGGCGGAGCGCGCCGATACTCGCTGCGAGACATCTTCCGCCTTTCGCAGGCGCAGCATCTCAGCCAGGAGGAAGGCATCAACCTGGCCGGAATCACGCGAATCCTGGAGTTGGAAGAGGAGAATCGCGAGCTGCGCAGGCAGGTCGACCGACTGCAGAAGCCGGAGGGCAGCAGTGTGTTCGCGGCGGATGCGGACGGCGGAATCGTGGAGATCGAACGTTCCCGTCGCGCGCGCATGTGGCGGCATCAGATTCAGGTTGATGCCAGACAGCTGCCGTCAAGACGATCCGCGGAATCGGAAAGCTCCGAAAGAGGGGATGATAGGTGGTCGAACTCCATGGTGGTATGGGGGCTTGACTGATTGCCAGAAAAACTATTGGAAAAACGCTAAAAATCGGGTTTTCTTACGAGGAATGCGCGTACACTTGTTTGCAGCGAAGGTGGGTTTGGCTTTCTTTCGGCAGCTGATGTCTCAGTTGTAGGAAATAATGTCGAATACCCGCGTTCTGGCTGTTTTTCTTCTGATCTTTTTAACGATTGGTCGTAAGATAGCCTACCTCTTCACAGGTATCGGGGGGGGGGGTC
>CAVEVJ010000239.1:0-4445 GCA_963619075.1 Acidaminococcaceae bacterium | reverse complement strand
CTCACGAACTGTTCGGAGATATCGAAGCCATACGCGGATCGAATCGACTGCTTGATGAGACCACCGCCGACCCTCGCCGCGACCTCCCCGCATCGCGCGTGCCCCGAGGCGTCGTCTATGAATTCGAAATGCAGCACGTGGACGCCGCCGTCCTCGGGCAGACCCTTCGCGAAGCGTCCCACGAGATCGATGATCTCCAGGCGTTTCGGGGAGGCGTTGTCCAGCATCACGGATCCGTAGTTCTCCTCCTTGAACATGCATGGCTTATGAATGTAGCGGCTGACGGACGTGAACACCGGCATCCGGTCCCGGAGCAGCACATCCGCGTGATAGACGTCTCCGGGCAGGTACTCCTCCACGAGGAGCATGTTCCCGTCGATCTCCTCACGGATGCCGCGATCCTGAAGCAGCCGGTCCACGTCATCGATGGTCTCCACGATGTGCACCCCGAACGCTCCGGCCCCATTGCGCGGCTTCACCACGGACGGCCCATGCTCTTCGACGAACGCCTTCAGGGCTGCTCCGGAATCGACCAAGGCAAAGTCGGTGCTGGGAAGCGACGCCGCGGAGAACAACGACTTCATGCTGTACTTGTCACGGAATCCCTCCGCGAGAGGGAGCTTCATGCCCGGCACCGCGTACTTCGACCGGACGGCCGCCACCCGTTCCACATCGTCTTCGGAATTGCAGATGATGCGGTCGCATCCCGAACAGGCGATGGACGACAGGGCCTTCCCGAACTCGTCGCTGTAATAGCGGTCCACCAGCACGAGATCGCAGTAGCCCTCATTCGCCTCAGCGGCCTTCGACCCCTTCTCGCTGACGAGGAACAGCCGGCAGTCCGGCATCAATTCCCTCACCCATTTGGCGTACTGCGAGCCGGACGACGGACGTTGGCATATGACTATCTTCAAGATTCCTCCCTTGCTGTTTGGATACGAAATCCGCAGGAGCCCCGCGGATCGGATCGCCGCTTTTGGTCGCTACTTCGAACGCGTGCGTGCCGCCAGCCTTGCGATGGGCCCGTAGGACAGTCCCGTGAGCAGGAACACCACCGCCAGGACTAGCCACCCCGCCGGAGAATCGGCATGGGCGACGCCGGTCAGGATCATCGGAGAAACCAGCGCCATGGTATCGGCCCCGGCATTCAGAACGCCCTGGTATTCACCGAGCAGATCATCGCCGGACATCTCGAAGCCAAAGGACCATGCCGACGCGGACTGCCACAGTTCGCCGCAAAGATGCATCAACCCCGCCGCCACGAGCATGACGACGGACAGCCACACCACCGCTTCCCTGGACAGCGCCAACAAAACGCAGGCGGCGCAGAGCGACAAGCCGCTTCGCAATCCGGCCCGCCCCGCACCGCGGATCGAATCCGTTCCCCTGGCGAACCTCACCTGGAGCAGGATGACGCCGACCGTGTTCACGAGAAGCAACGCGGACACCATGCCATTCGGAATCGATTTGGCGGAGGCGATCCATATCGGCAGGGCGATGGTCAGGATCCCGTCATGAAGATAGAGGACGGCATTGGCCGCCGTCGCCAGCAGGAACGGCACGTCCCTCACCGCGACGAGACCCATCCGGCCGTCCTTCCGGGAATGGGCGGACGCGAACGTCCCGCATTGGATGCCGCGTAGCATCAACGCGGCGGTGAAATACGTGAGGACGTTGAACAGTATCAGGGCCACAAACACCGGACGCGTGCCGATGGTGAGCGGTATCGCGGACAGAACCGAACCCATCGCGGTGCCGATGTTGGAGACCACGCGCAGCATGGCCCTGTACGATACGCGGTTCTCCCCCTGCGAGATATGGGCGATGATGGGACCACGCGCCGCGGCGGCCCCTCGATCGGCCGTGGACACCACGGCCATCGTGATCCCCAGGCAGATGAAATTGTCCGTGACGACATAGACGATCAAGCCCAATCCCTGCACGGCCAGAAGCGTGCGGTACATGGTCATCGCATCGACCTTGTCGGAGGCTCTTCCGAACAGCACGCTGCCCGCCAGGCCGGTCACCGCGGAAAGCGTAAGGAACACACTGAACAACGTCAGCGGCATGCCGAGGATCTGGGTGAAGTACAACGTGGACAACGCGAAGAAGATGCCACGACCAACGGAATTGACAAGCGTCGCCCGGGCGTATCGGCCTTCGTCGGCCTTTCCCCTCAAAACCGTCCAAATAGCCATATCCAGCGCTCCTTCACCATGACGATCCCCAAATCGACATCCATGTTTTATGACCTAGGATAACCCCCCCCTACTAGTCACGTGGATTATAGCGCTTCTTGTAAAAAGATATGTTACGGCCTCGTCGGCCTTGTCTCACGATCATCACTGGCACTATTCGATGGAGGGAACTCCAATCTGCGGATTGCATAGATCACGCACAAAAACTCGCGTAGTTCGGCGGCAGACATTACCTCATCCTCGGACATTGGTCAAGCCATGTCACTCTCCACGGAATACACTGTGACCAGATGCGCAGAATAAGAAACCACACGCAAACGAAAAGCAACCCGATAAAACGATAAAGAGCAAAAGCCACATACAAACAAACGCAGACCAGAAGAACAAGCATCACAACACGTATAGGAAACAGGCAAAGTCCAGTCAAAACATGAAAAACGAAAAACTTTAAACATGAAAAAGAAGACACGCGCGTCTTGCACCCTACTACGCGGCTGACGCCTAAAAACGGCGGAATACCGCCGTTTTATGAGGTCTGTTAATTCGCCGCCAGGGTTTCGACCCGATATCGGCGAATTAGGAACGGTCGGCTACCTCTCCAGCGAGTCAATCAGGGCCTTGAGCTGGTCGGCCTGGGATTGGCCTCCCACAGGATAGAACATACCGGCCTTCATCATGGCCATCGCGGCCTCGGCCTTGTCGATCGACAATCCAGTGTCAAGGAAGCATTGCCACAGCTCGTCCTTAAGAACGTCGTACGCGTTGTCAATCTTCCTTTGCCATTGCTCGGACGACCAGACACCGTAGGCAGCCATCAGGCTCTTAAGTCGTTCTGGACCGAGGATGCGGGCGAGGTCGGCGGGTACCGGGTCCCCCGACTTCCTGCGCACGACCAGCCATGTTCCGGCCGTGTCGTGGTGTTTCTTGGTCTCGACCAGGCCGCGCCGTTCAAGCGTGTGAGCGGCCCTGCGCAGGCTGGATACCGTCGAGGCGTCCCCCGACGCAGAGCCCACCCGCACCCATTTGCCTGGATGCGCGTCCACCAGCTTCAGCACTTGACGGCATCTTTTGCCCAATCCACTGCTCATGGCAACCTCTTAAATGTATCACGATACGTTTCCGATATGTATCATAAAACACTTGGTTGGAATCAGACCGCTTTTCACATATCTCCTCGCGCATCGTCGCGACGCTGGCCGAACGAGCACGGGGAGAGGAAAGAGCCGGAAGAATCCAGATGCCGCATATACGGGAATGTCAGCCACAACATTATGTTCCAGTTGACATTTCCAGCCGTAGGCTCGTGGCTCCGGCACTTCAATTCGACACCAATTGTCTGAGCCGCGCGATGAGCCCGCAAGCATAAGCGTTGCACGCAATAGCCGACGCAACAATTAAAAAGCGGAATATCAGTTGCGACATTATGTCGCAACTGATATTTTCTTCACATCGGTGAATGCAGCGGACCTCACCGCCACGGTTCATCCGTCTGTCTTATCCTCTACTGCGGTATCGGCCCCGTGTATCCGAGGTGTCTCAGCATACGTTCGGCATCGCCCTGCATACCGTACCGGTCGATTGCGTTCATGAGGTCAACCACATACTCGCCAGTGGCTGCCTGTTCGATGAGTTCCGGCTTGTATTCCAAGATGGTTTTGAGCTGGAGCATGCATGCAAGACGGCTGGAACGTTTGGACTGTCTGGTTTCCTCCTGCGCGCGCAGGATTCGTTTCCTCTTCGTGTCCGCGCGTGTCCGATAGTCTTCGGCGCTCCTTGTCAGCCGATCCGCAGCCTGTTCCGCAAGCAGCCTCTTTTTGGAATCAGCTGCCGCTTGCTCCCTCAGGGCGTATGCCTGCCGGCATGCGCTGCCGCAGAACCGAGCCGTGGGACCACGTCTCGGCTTCTTGACCGGTTTGCCGCAAACGCGGCATACGCCTTTCAACCGGCTGCGTTTGATGACGGATGCCCGCATGCGTGTGCCGGCGAATCCCTGCATATCGTTCTTCACCGTACCGCTCCTTTACTTGTATGTCCATGGACCGCGTTCATCGGCCCGTCGGCCTCCCGCGATGTTGTCCTCGCGCCAGATATGCTTCAACGCGGTCTCGTAGGTAACCATTGTCTCCTTGTGGTCCAGATCGCCCGTGTATTCGTCCTCGAGCTCGTCTCCGGGCTCTCTGATTCGTCCCATGTGTATTTTGTCAAATCGAGGTGGACGCTTTCAGCACTTAATCTGAACACGGTCGG